>CAZXDQ010000174.1:0-4803 GCA_964639405.1 uncultured Syntrophomonadaceae bacterium
TCCGTTACCTGACGGCGAGGTTGGGAAGTGATATGAATTCGAGCAGTGGTAGGGTGTACTGAAATTAATAATTGATGGTTTTTTCCTTGATGGTAAATTTGCAAAACCACTTCGTTAGAGGAAGGTTGCAAAATTCGGCGAATCTTGCCCCCCACCAACAGGTGCTGAAATTCCAAACTTACCGCTCTTATTGCCTGAGAGTCAAACAATACACCTGGCACCTCCTCATACAGTATAACGGTTTTTCCCTTTGAACTCAAATCCGGCTTGAAAGTTTGATAATTTCAGCAAGCAGCGAAAAAAATTTCCCCCATCTCTTGTTGCCTCTGTTTGTGGATGATAATATGATAAAAAAAGCGCTAGCCCGATAAAATCAAAGTATTTGAGCAGAGGAGAGCTGATATTGACTTACAGCATGACTGGTTATGGAAGAGGTCGCAGCCATCAAGATAGTTTGGGTATCATGGTAGAGATTAAAACAGTAAACCATCGCTATATGGATATTTTTTTTAGGTTGCCCCGGGAGCTGCAAAGCTGGGAAGAGTTTATCAGGGAAAAGGTTAACGAAAGGATTTCCAGGGGTCGAGTAGAAGTAAGTATGGCATTGGAACAAGTGCCCCGAGATGCCTACCAACTGCAAGTAGATGATAACCTGGTTAGTGCTTATAGTGAGGCCTTGTCCCGAATTAAAGGCCTGCTTGCTTTGGAGGAGCCACTCACCCTGGATCATCTGTTGAGATTTACCGATATTGTTTCGGTAGCAAGTAATTTAGGGGAAAAAGAGGAAACCAGAAGGGCGCTTGAAGAAGGTATAGATGCTGCCCTGTCAGATTTAATAAACCAAAGAAAGAAAGAAGGCGAAAAGTTAAAGAGTGATTTGTGGACCAGGTCAGAACGCTTGGCAAAGTGCATGGAGTCTGTACAGGAGAAGGCACCTCAGGTGGCAGAAAAGTATCGAGAGCGCCTGCAGAACAAACTTCAGGAACTATTAGGAGACGGCTGGGACGAGAGCAAAATAATTACTGAGTGTGCTTTGCTGGCGGAAAGAAGCAATATTGAAGAAGAATTAACTCGATGCCACAGCCATTTAGATAACTTTAAGGAACTTTTGGAAGCAGAAGAAGGTGTGGGCCGCAAAATGGATTTTATCCTCCAGGAGATGCTAAGGGAAGTAAACACTATAGGTTCAAAAGCCAATCATTATGGTATAGCTAACCAGGTAGTAGAAGCCAAGAGTGAATTAGAGAAGATGAGGGAGCAGGTGCAAAATATTGAGTAAGGTGATAGGGCAAAATTTTTAATTTATCTAATCAAACCTAATAAGGGAGGTTGCTAAATGAGTATCAAGTTGATCAACGTAGGTTTTGGAAACATTGTATCTGCCAGCAGAATAGTAGCAATTGTTAGCCCAGAGTCTGCACCTATTAAACGGGTAATTAACGAAGCCAGGGATGACGGACTTCTTATTGACGCTACTTATGGGAGAAGAACAAGAGCGGTGATAGTGACCGATAGCGGGCATGTGGTACTTTCGGCAGTCCAGCCAGAAACTGTAAAACACCGCCTTGATACTAAAGAGGCTGTTTCCGGCAGTGATAGTAGCGGTTAAATGAGTGGTTTGCTGTTAGTGGTTTCTGGTCCTTCGGGTGTAGGTAAAAGTACTGTATGCCGTTACCTGGTAAACAGTTTACCGGAAGTAGAAGTATCGGTTTCTATGACTACCCGCCCTCCTCGGGAAGGAGAAAAAGAAGGAATAAATTATTACTTTGTTTCCGAGGGAGATTTTAAGTCTAGGATAAAAACCGGCTTTTTTCTGGAATGGGCGAAGATCTATGGCAATTTTTACGGAACTCCTTTAGATAAAGTAGAAAAACGTTTACAACAAGGCAAAGACGTTATTTTGGAAATAGACGTCCAGGGGGCTTTACAGGTTCGCAACAAATACCCCTCGGCAGTACTGGTATTTGTTGCTCCTCCCTCTTTTGAGGAATTGACCAGAAGAATTGTGGGAAGGGGAACCGAAAAAGAAAAGTTGGTGGAAGAAAGGTTGGAAGTGGCCCGGGATGAGTTAAAAGCTTACCAGAGTTATGACTACATGGTAATTAATGATGATCTGGAAACTTCCGCCGGGAAAATTAAATCAATACTTACCGCCGAGAAATGCCGGGTATATAGGCATCACCAATGGTGGGAAGAAAAGTTTGGAGGTAGGTAAAGCATGATTTATCCATCGGTAGACGAACTGGAAAAACAAGTGGATGCGAAGTACACCCTGGTGATAGCCGCCGCTAAAAGGGCCAGGCAGTTAAGGGAGGGGAGCGCCCCCCTGGTAGAAGTTTCTTCCAGTAAAGAAGTATCTATTGCTTTACACGAAATAGCTCGAGGAAAAGTTTCTTATGAGAGGACAAAAGACGGGATAAAGTAAATCAGGAGGGGTGATACTCCTGTATAAAGTGCTGTTAGGAGTTTGTGGGGGAATAGCAGCCTATAAATCTGCAGAGTTGGCCCGATTGATGGTTAAGGAAGGTTACGAGGTAAAGGTAGTTATGACCCCTGCTGCTACAAAATTTTTGTCACCCTTGACTTTCCATACTCTTACTGGAAACCCGGTAGGAGTGGAATTGTTTGATTCATCCTATACAGGGAAAGTGAAGCATATAGATCTGGCAAGTTATGCAGATATTATCGTAGTGGCTCCCACTACTGCCAACACCCTGGGCAAGGTGGCTGCAGGCATTGCTGACAATCTTCTTACCAACTTGCTTTTGGCTGCTTCTGTTCCCACCGTATTACTTCCTTCTATGAACGAGAATATGTACCAGCATAGAGCAGTCCAGAGAAATATAAAATATTTGCGTTCGTGGGGCTATCATTTGCTGGAACCAACAGAAGGCGATTTAGCTTGTAAGTGGCAAGGAAAAGGCCGTATGCCCGAACCTGCAGACATTATGTCCTTTATTAAGAAGATTTTGGAGCGGAAACTTGATTATTTAGGAGTAAAAGCCCTGGTCACCGCAGGTCCTACCAGGGAAGCTTTAGATCCAGTAAGGTTTATCAGCAATCGTTCTTCTGGAAAAATGGGTTACGCAGTGGCCCAGGCTCTTAGGGATAGAGGTGCTGAGGTATGCTTGATTTCTGGCCCCTCTGAACTGGATGCTCCAGCAGGGGTAGAAATTATTCGAGTAGAGAGCACTCAAGAGATGTTTGAACAGGCCAAGGAGTTATTTTCCCAGGTGGACTTGGTGATAAAAGCGGCAGCTGTATCAGACTATGTTCCTATAAGCAGAGGAACTCAGAAAAGCAAAAAACAGGATTTTACCCAGGTGGAATTAAAAAAAACCGAGGATATTTTAAAATGGATGGGAGAGAATAAAGAAACGCAAGTGCTGGTAGGCTTTGCGGCGGAAACTGAAGAGGTTAAGAAATACGCCTTTCAAAAAATGCGCTCCAAAAATTTGGACATCATGGTTGCCAATGACGTTAGCGAGAAAAATGCTGGTTTTGCTTCTGATACTAACCGGGTAATGATTGTTTCCTCGGAAGGCGAAGTTAAAGAGTGGCCTCTTTTGGATAAACTGGAAGTTGGTCACCGGATACTGGATGAAGTTTTGCCCCTATTAACCGGGATTTAGAAATTCCAACAGGTTCATGGTAAAGAAGACCTCGATAAAGGCTGCTAGCAGCAACAGCACTATTATGAAGGGTAGTACGCTGATGATTTCTTGCCAGATATGCAAAAAACTTTCCAGCCTGGTTTTTCCGGTTAAGGGAGAGAGGATACTGTGATACCCTAGCTTTAGTCCCAGCGCGGAACCTATAAAAACGGCAAAAAGCTCAGGAATACCGTGGGGCAGAATTCCCACCGTAAACATAAAAAAGGCCTCACCTAAACTTTCTTCCACCGCTACCATCCCCAGTAACCCCCCCAATATAGCTCCATTAAAAAGGAGAGTTAATAGAGGGGAAACACCTAATACTACCCCCAAAAAGAGCATTTGGAGAGTAGTAAAAGTATTATTGACAAATATCAGCAAGGATGATATTAGGGGCGGGGACTCGGTGAAAATCTCCAGAACACCTTCCAGCTCTGCAATAGATTCCCCGGTGAATTCTTCTACGGGTTCACTGTTCATGAAGCCTATTCCCCCAAAAAAGACCAGGGCTGAGCTCAAAAATAATATTAAGGAAAGTAGGATCCAAAACATATTTTGTTTTAATACCGTCTTTATAGAAAAGAACATTCTTTTCACCTTTAAAAAACCTGGGAGTTAGATTTCTCAGAGTTTAATTTCTTAGTAGTAAATAATAAAATTATATCATATAATATTATTCAGGGTAAGACAGAGATCCTTCTGCATGTTTTACAAAAATACGTTTTGCCTTCAATATCCAGGGGGAAAACATGAGCAGTTTTGTACAAGTTTGGGTTAATGTAATAACTGATGCCTTAGACCGACCCTTTCATTATCGTGTTCCTTCTTCTTTGGAACCCGAAGTGAAACCCGGTAAATTAGTAAAAGTTCCTTTTGGCAAACGGAAGCTGGTGGGAATGGTAGAGAAGTTTTTGGAGCAACCGGAAGTAGACTCTTCTAAAGTCAAGGATTTGATTTCTTTAGAGGCTCCTAGCTTTTCGTTACCGGGGGAATTGTTAGAGCTTGCTTCCTGGATGACGCAGCGCTACTACTGTCGCTTTATGGAGGCAGTAAATGTTATGTTGCCACCCGGTTACGGGAAAATTAAAGATAAAAAAGAAAAATTCGTGTATCTGGATGAATCTTTAGCAGAAGCTGGTGAGGAATTTTG
>CAZXDQ010000175.1:0-4786 GCA_964639405.1 uncultured Syntrophomonadaceae bacterium
TAGGGAAGGCGGCAGAACCGTAGGTGCAGGCGTAGTAACCGGAACAACTGAGTAGAAAGACGCCCTATAGAATGCCATGAATGGCGGTTATTCAAATCTTAGGCGTGAGGAGGATGGGTAAGTGGCCAGTCAGAAAGTACGCATAAGGTTAAAAGCATTTGATCATAACCTGTTGGATCAGTCTTCGGGGAAAATTGTGGATACGGCTAAGAGAACGGGAGCGGAAGTAGCCGGTCCGGTTCCTCTTCCCACGGAAAGAAGCGTTTATACAGTTATACGTTCTCCCCACAAACATAAGGATTCACGGGAACAATTTGAAACCCGTACCCATAAGCGGTTAATAGACATATTGGATCCTAACCCCAAAACCATAGACGCATTGATGCGCTTAGACTTGCCTGCAGGTGTGGACATTGAAATCAAGCTGTAGGCGCAGCTGGAGGTGTAGAGGGTGAAAAAAGCAATTTTAGCTCGTAAAGTGGGAATGACCCAGATTTTTGATGAAGAAGGCCGCAGAGTGCCGGTAACAGTATTGGAAGCCGGCCCTTGTAAGGTGATACAAAAAAAGGTCCAGGAAAAAGACGGCTATCAGGCGATACAACTGGGCTTTCAAGAAGCAAAGCCTTCCAAAGTTAATCAGCCCCGCAAAGGGCATTTCAAGCGGTGGGGTGTTTCTCCCATGCGTCATGTTAAAGAATTTCGCTTGGAAACCACCGATGATTATAATCCAGGGGATGAGTTGAAGGCCGATCTTTTTACGGTGGGCGAGAGAGTGGATGTTAGCGCTGTCACCAAAGGAAAAGGTTTTGCCGGGGCTATCAAAAGGCATGGTCAGGGGAGAGGCCCTAAGACCCATGGTTCCCATTTTCATCGTTCCCCGGGCACTTTAGGGGCGATGGATCCTTCCCGGGTTTTTAAAGGACAAAAATTACCGGGACGGATGGGAGGCCGAAGAGTCACAGTTCAAAACCTGGAAGTGATTGATACCGACGGAGGCAAAAATCTCCTCCTGTTGAAAGGTGCTGTGCCTGGACCCCGTGGAACTGTAGTAGAGATAAAAGAAGCAGTAAAAATGGCTCAGTAGGGAGTCATAAGAAAAGAATAAGGTCGTTGTGGTCAAGTGTAGAAAGGAGGTAACCTCGGTGCCCAAGCTAGCGGTATGGAATCATCAAGGAGAGCAGGTAGATGATATAGAGCTCAAAGAGGAGCTGTTTCAGGCTCCTATTAAACAAGAAGCCGTTTATTACACCGCGGTAGCGCAGATGGCTAATCAGAGACAGGGGACAGCTTCTACCAAAGGTAGGGGTGAAGTCAGAGGAGGGGGCAGCAAGCCCTGGCCCCAAAAAGGTACTGGAAATGCTAGACACGGTACAGTTCGTTCCCCCTTGTGGGTTGGTGGGGCAGTCACCTTTGGCCCTAAGCCCCGGAGCCACCGAAAAAAGCTCCCTCGAAAACTTAAAAGGGTTGCGCTCCGTTCGGTGTTAAGCTCTAAAGTACAGGAGGAAAAGCTTAAAATTATTGAAGGCTTTAATTTAGAAGAACCCAAAACCAGGAAGATAACCGAATTGCTTAAGAATTTGCATGCCGGGCCCAAAACATTGCTGGTTACTGCCGGTCCTGATCCTAATGTGATTAAATCCTCCCGCAACTTGCAGGGGGTTAAAACTGTTAATGCCCATCAGCTTAACGTTTTGGATCTGCTGTCTTACGATCAAGTGGTAATGAGCAGAGAAGCCCTGCAGCAAGTGGAGGAGGTGTTTTCCTAATGGCAAATCCCCGGGATATTATTATAAAACCGGTTATAACGGAAAAATCTTCTGATCTAATGGAGCAGAACAAATACACTTTTATAGTGGATAAGGGTGCCAATAAAGTGGAAATACGCAACGCGGTGGAAGACATCTTTGGAGTTAAAGTAAGGGCGGTAAACACCATGAACATCAAGGGCAAAAGACGTCGGTTGGGTAGATTTCCTGAAGGAAAGCGACCTGATTACAAAAAGGCAATAATTACTTTAACTGAGGACAGCAAGTCTATCGAAGTTTTTGAGTAGATGTTAAGAAAAGTAAAACAGATGGTGGTTAAATTAGGCTAATAGCCACAAGGGGGGAAGAGAATGGCCTTAAAAAGATTTAGGCCCACTTCACCGGGTAGAAGGTTCATGGCAATTTCTACCTTTGAAGAACTGACGGACAAAGAACCAGAAAAATCCTTGCTGGCCCCTCTCAAGAAGAAAGCAGGTCGGAATGTTTATGGGCGAATAACCACCCGACATCACGGTGGTGGCCATAAAAGAAAGTACCGCCTGATAGATTTTAAGAGGGACAAAGACAATATTCCTGCTAAGGTGGCCAGTGTTGAGTACGATCCCAATCGTTCTGCCAGGATTGCCCTGCTGCATTACGAGGACGGAGAGAAAAGATATATTTTAGCTCCCCTGGGGATCCGAGTTGGTCAAAAAATTGTTTCAGGTCGTCAAGCGGAGATTCGACCTGGAAATGCATTGTTTTTACAAAGTATCCCTATAGGAACTTTTGTTCACAACGTGGAGTTAAAGCCAGGAGCGGGTGGACAAATAGTGCGTTCTGCGGGCAGTGCTGCTCAGATTGTGGCTAAAGAGGGTAAGTATGCCCATTTAAGGCTCCCCTCGGGAGAAGTTCGACTTATACCAAAAAGCTGCAAGGCTACGGTAGGGCAGTTGAGCAACGTAGATCATGAAAATATAGATGTTGGCAAGGCTGGCAGAGGGCGTTGGCTGGGCCGCAGGCCTACGGTTAGAGGTTCCGCTATGAACCCTGCGGATCATCCCCACGGAGGCGGTGAAGGAAGGGCTCCCATAGGTATGCCCAGTCCGGTTACTCCCTGGGGTAAGCCGACTTTAGGTTATAAGACCCGCCGCCGCAAGAAGAAATCCGATGATTATATTGTGCGGGGCAGGAAAAGATAGAAAGCATACGTACACTCGTTAAAGGGGGTGGAAAGTTGGCTCGTTCATTAAAAAAAGGACCTTATGTAGAACCTAAGCTAATGGAAAAAATAGAAGCCTTGAATGAAAGCAAGCAAAAAAAAGTTATTAAGACCTGGTCAAGGCGTTCGACGATATTTCCCGAAATGGTTGGTCACACTGTAGCTGTACACGATGGAAGAAAGCACGTGCCTGTATTCATAACCGAAGATATGGTAGGGCATAAGCTGGGAGAATTTGCTCCCTCTAGAACTTTCAGAGGACACGGTTCCCATACTGAGCGTTCTACTTCCTTAAAATAGAGGAGGTTAAGATTTATGGAAGCGAAAGCTAAAGCAAATTATGTCCGGATTGCGCCCCGCAAAGCCAGAATTGTAATTGATTTAATACGCAACAAACCGGTAGAAGAGGCTCGGGCTATTCTCACCTATAATCCTCGCAGGGGAGCGAGAGTTGTCCATAAGTTACTGGAATCAGCAGTAGCTAATGCAGAAAACAATCACCTTATGGACCCTTACGAACTTTACGTGGATCAGGTTTATGTAGACGAAGGTCCTACCATGAAAAGGGTGCAGCCCAGAGCTAGAGGGAGGCGCAATTTGATAAGGAAGAGGCTAAGTCATATAACCCTCGTGCTGAGGGAAAGAAAGGAGGCTGCCGAATAAGTGGGGCAAAAAGTTAGTCCTATCGGGTTTCGCATAGGCGTTATTCGCGATTGGGATGCCCGATGGTATGCCGATAAAAATTATAGCGAGCTATTACAAGAGGACCTGTGGATCAGGGATTACCTGCAGCAGAAATTGTCTAATTCCGCCGTTTCCAGGGTGGAAATTGAACGCGCAGCCAATAATGTGCGTTTAAACGTCCATACAGCCAAGCCAGGGATGGTTATAGGCCGAGGCGGCGCTGGGGTGGAAGAACTCCGCAAAAATTTAGAGAAGAACACCAACAAGAAGATACACATCAATATAGTGGAAGTTAAAACCCCGGAATTAGACGCTTACCTGGTGGCGGAAAACGTGGCCCTACAGCTGGCGCGCAGAGTGGCCTTCCGCAGGGCAATGAAACAAGCTGTGTTTCGAAGTATTCGTGCTGGTGCTAAAGGGATAAAAATCATTTGCAGCGGGAGACTGGGCGGAGCAGAAATGTCCCGCAACGAAGCCTATATGGAAGGCACGGTGCCTTTGCAAACTCTGAGGGCGGATATAGATTATGGGCTCTGTGAGGCCCATACCCAGTACGGTCGTATAGGGGTTAAGGTATGGATCTATAAGGGAGAAATTCTCCCCCAAAAAGGTCAAAGCCATGATCAAGAGCATAAACACAAAGATTCAGCAGTATCCGGAGCTGGGGAAGGAGTGTAGAACCATGCTAATGCCTAAAAAGGTCAAATACCGCCGCCAGCACCGGGGAAGGATGAAAGGCAAATCTAAAGGAGCCACTTCTGTGGATTTTGGAGAGTATGGCATTCAGGCCTTGGAACCTTCCTGGGTGACCAGCCAGCAAATTGAAGCGGCTCGGATTGCTATGACCCGGCACATTAAAAGAGGCGGTAAAGTTTGGATTAGAGTATTCCCAGATAAGCCGGTAACTCAGAAGCCGGCTGAAACCAGGATGGGTAAAGGTAAAGGTTCCCCTGAATACTGGGTGGCAGTGGTAAAACCGGGCCGGGTAATATTCGAGTTGGCTGGAGTAAACGAAGATTTGGCCCGCTCGGCTTTAAGGTTAGCGGCACAAAAACTGCCCTTAAAGACTAAATTTATCAAGCGGTACGAAACGGGTGGTGATACGTAATGAAAATAAAAGAAGTACGGGAACTAT
>CAZXDQ010000176.1:0-4784 GCA_964639405.1 uncultured Syntrophomonadaceae bacterium
TGCAGGCTATGAACACAGGACACGATGGTTCACTGACTACCGGCCACGCCAATTCTCCCCGGGATATGCTGTCCCGCTTAGAGACCATGGTCCTGATGGCCGGAATGGACTTACCGGTGCGGGCTATCCGAGAGCAGATCTCTTCAGCGGTCGATCTGATTGTGCATCAAATGCGGACCAGAGACGGCAGCCGTAAAGTAACTCACATTACCGAAGTCCAGGGCATGGAAGGAGACGTTATCGTCCTTCAAGACCTCTTCCTTTTCGAGCAGGAGGGAGTAGATGAGGAAGGAAACGTAAAAGGCAACTTCAATTCTACGGGAATCCGTCCCCGCTTTATGAATCGCCTGGAAGCCCAGGGAGTTAACGTCCCGGTGCGGGTCTTCGCTCCTGAAGTTAAATAGAAGCAAAAGAAGGAGTGAAAAGGAGCTGAAATAAGATGGAACTAGCAGTACTACTCACCTTTGTTTCAGTATTTTTTCTGTTAATGTTTTTGTTTTCCTTTCGGCAGGGCCAAAGGGAAGAAGTAAAAGAGAGGCTCAACACCTTTTTCAGCGAGGCAGACATTCAGGAGACTCTAGTGAAAGAAGAACCTGGTGAACAAAAAAAATCAACCTCAAAGAAAAAGGGAATTGCCGGGTTGTTCTCCATCCCCTTCCGACGACCCCAGAAAACGGATGAAGAAAAAGGGAGCCGACGCCAAAAGGTTCTCAACGAACTTTCCCAGGCGGGAATACCCCTACGCCCGGAAGAATTTTTCCTTATTCGCTTACTGGGTGGAGCAGTCCTGGCCCTTCTGTTCATTCTCCTGGCCAACCTGCTCTTGGGAATACTGGGGTTTATCGCTGGTTTCTATCTGCTTCCCATGGCCTTTTTAAACCGGGCTAAAAGAACGCGCATCAACCAACTGAATTATCAATTATCCAGTGCCCTTTCTACCATGGCCAATTCCCTGAGGGCAGGATTCAGCTTATTCCAAGCCATGAAAAGCCTAAGCAGCGAAATGTCACCACCCATATCCACCGAATTTTCCCGCACCTTGAAAGAAATTAACCTGGGAACGCCAACGGAACAAGCTCTGCAGAACTTATCCGATAGGGTAAAAAGCGACGACCTGGAGCTGGTAGTCCTAGCCATGATTATCCAGCGCCAAGTAGGAGGAAACTTGGCGGAAGTGTTAGACAATATTGCCCACACCATCCGAGAGCGGATCCGGGTGCAGCGGGAAATTAAAACCCTCACTGCCCAGGGGAGAATTTCCGGAATAATAATCGGCTTACTTCCATTTTTCCTGGCAGGAGCCATTATCTTCATGAACCCGGGTTACATGAGTACTTTCTTTGCCCATCCCTTGGGATATTTTTTAACCGGTATGGGGCTTTTCTCCCAGTTTATAGGGATTATGATGATCCGCAAAATGGTAAATATCCAATGGTAAATATATAGTGGTAATCAGGATGGTTGTCAAGATGGTTATCAAGATGGTTATCAAGATAATAAGTCCTGACTGAACATAAATAGTGACTAGCTGTAGGCAAGCAAGCCCCTTTTAAACGTATACAAATTAAGGACAAGGGTGATATAATATGTTGTTATTCATAACTCTGTTTTCAGCTGCAGCAATATTCCTCTTAATTTTGGGGATATTTACCCTGCGCACTCCGGAGAAAGTAGATGTTAACCAGCGCTTGCAGGATACCATTGGTTTAAATGAAAAGGAAGTTGACATCCGGGAAATGGAACTACAAAATTCTTTTGCCGATAGAGCAATCCGCCCTTTACTGGGAAAGATCACTCGCCTGGTGAACAAACTCCTGCCCGGTACCATGCTTTCCAACCTGGAACCGAAAATTAGCCGGGCCGGAAATCCCGGAGGACTTACTGCAGAGGAATTTTTGGCAGTAAAATTGGTAACCACCGTGGGTTTTATTCTTTTAGCCAGCCTGATATCTATCAGTCGGGGAGGCTTGGATCTTTTTACCCTTGCCCTGCTTGCTTTAGGGGTAGTGGGGGGATGGCTGCTGCCGGATTTTTATCTGCAGAATCTTGCCAGCAAACGGCTACAGGAAATTGATAGATCTATGCCCGACGTCCTGGATCTGCTTACCGTATCCATAGAAGCAGGATACAGCTGGGACGGCGCCTTGCAAAAATTAATCCAAAAGAAAAAAGGGCCTTTATCCAGTGAGTTCCGCCGGGTGCTCCAAGAAGCCAAAATGGGTAAACCCCGCCGTGATGCTCTGCGGACTATGGCAGAAAGGGTAAATGTGCCCAGTTTAACCACTTTCGTGGCAGCAGTAGTGCAGGCAGATCAATTGGGGCTAAGCTTGGGAGAAGTTTTACGGACCCAATCAGACCAGATTCGGCAAAAGCGCAGACAGGAAATTGAAGAAGAAGCCATGAAAACTCCGATTAAAATTTTAATACCCCTGGTGTTCTTTGTTTTCCCGGCAATTTTCATAGTTCTGTTGGGACCTGCCCTGGTACAAATTATGGATATATTCTAAAACGAAGATGGTTTTGGTTAATAATTGTGTAACTTTCCAGGGCAGTTTTTTGGTGATAATTTTTCCAACATAATACTCCCAAATTATAATCCCAGGGAGTCTCTAATCAAGGAGTGTTTCCAAGTGGAAGCAAAAGTAAAAGAAGTCTGCACCAAAATTAAAGTGTTAAACCTTTCCCAAGGAAGATTGATTTTGGAGGAAGCAGAGCTGGCTAACAGTTTTGGACAGCGCCTCAAAGGTTTACTGGGAAGGAAATATTTGCCATGGGGCACCGGACTGGTTATCTTCCCCTGTCGTTCCGTGCATACCCTGGGCATGTCCTTCCCCCTGGATATAGGCTTTGTAAATCAAGAAGGGCGTTTATGTCGCGTTTACGAAAGCGTTCCCACCCAGAAAATAAACCTGAGTGCCAAAGAAGCTCAGTACGCCATAGAAGCTCCCGCCGGCACTTTTGCCATAACCCGTACCCGGGAAAACGATCGCATCGGACTAAAAGTTCTTTGAATTAACCTAAGAATCAATTACTCTAAAAAATCTATTATTAGTTAGCTATCTGGCAGTAATCTTACCGGGTAGTTCCCTCAATAAATCCATCCAACCTGCGATACTGAATAGCTTCAGCCAGGTGAACTGCTTCTATCTCTTCTGACCGGTCCAAATCAGCTATAGTGCGGGCAACTTTTAATATTCGGTCATATCCCCTCATGGAGAGCCCCAGGCGAGTAAATGCGTCTTTGGCTAGCTGTTTTGCCTCTTTGGTTAAAATGCAATATTTTTTTAGCTGTTTAGAGGACATTCCCCCATTAGTTAGATTAGAAGTCCTGTAAAAGCGATTCTTTTGAACCGCCCTGGTTTTTTCTACCCTCTCTCTAACTACCTGGGAAGCCTCTATTTTAGAATTATCCATTTCCAACTCCGAGTAATCTAAACGAGGGACTTCTACCTGCAAATCGATCCTATCTAACAAAGGCCCGGAAAGCTTGGAATGGTATTTCTGGATCTGGTAGTGGCTGCATCGGCAATGGTGGCGAGGGTCACCATAATTGCCACAAGGACATGGATTCATGCTGGCAACAAAGGTAAAGGCTGCGGGATACTGGAGGGTGGCAGCAGAACGGGTCACCGTAACCCGCTGATCTTCCACGGGCTGTCTTAGAGCCTCCAGCACTTCCCTTTTGTATTCCGGAAGCTCATCCAAAAATAAAACCCCCAGGTGAGCTAAGGTCACTTCTCCTGGTTGGGGTATTCTTCCTCCCCCGATAATTCCTGCCACAGAAGCACTGTGATGGGGAGCACAAAATGGGCGCCGGGTTACCAAGGGGCAACTTGGAGATAGTTTACCCGCCACACTGTATATTCTAGTTATGTCCAACATTTCTTCAGTGGATAGCTGGGGCATGATAGAGGGAAGTCGGCGGGCCAGCATGGTTTTCCCAGTTCCGGGAGGGCCATAAAATAATAAATTATGATTTCCGGCAGCAGAAATTTCTAAAGCCCGCTTAGCATTACCCTGACCCTTAATATCATTCATGTCTTCCTGTAGATCTACTTCCCGGTAAAAGCTCGTCCAATCCGGATGATATTGAGGAATGGTCCCCTCACCTTTAAGAAATGATACTAGTTGCTTAAGAGTATCGACCCCTCTTACTTCAATATTCTCAATGAGAGAAGCTTCTGCAGCGTTTTCCCGGGGCACAAACAGTTTAACATGATTACCAAAAGCTGGTTTACCCAAGGATGAAGCCATAGCTAATGCTCCTGGAATTTTTCGCACCTTTCCATCCAGGGATAGTTCTCCAGCAAAGAACAAGTTAGAAATGTTATCTCCTGCAGGAACCTGGTCAGTTGCAATTAAAATTCCCACTGCTATAGCCAGATCGTAGGAAGAGCCTTCTTTTTTTAGATCGGCAGGAGCTAAATTTACCGTAATCCTTTTCAGGGGAAATTCCAAGCCACAGTTTTTTATTGCTGAACGCACTCTGTCCCGGGCTTCTCTAACTGAAGGATCCGGCAACCCTATTAGATCAAAGGAAGGTAGGGAAGAGGTAATATCAACTTCCACTTCCACGGGATAACCGTCAATTCCCATAAGAGCACAAGTATAGGTTTTTGCTAACATGAATGCTTCTCCTGTAATTATTAAATCCTAATTGTTACTACTCAGACTACCAATTCTCTATCAGGTTGCTATGGCATCGTTCCGGGTCAACTCGAAAGCAAGTGCACGGCTCAGCCTTTACCCTTTCGCAGGCTACCCTCGACAGTCGCCGGCACTCA
>CAZXDQ010000177.1:0-4784 GCA_964639405.1 uncultured Syntrophomonadaceae bacterium
CAGTCTGGCGGATGTCATAACATAAACCTAGTGTCTCCCACTCCCTATATCCCTCTCATACTGGAAGTTTTAGATGAAGCTATAAATAATGGGCTTTCCATTCCAATAGTTTACAATTGCGGAGGTTATGAAAATCCGGATTCGTTGAAACTTTTAGAAGGAATAGTAGACCTTTACATGCCTGATGCTAAATACGCAGACAGGAATACTGCTTATCAACTTTCAGGGGTGGAATACTATCCGGAATTTTTGGTAAAAGGATTAAAAGAAATGCACCGTCAAGTAGGTGATTTAAAAGTAAATGCTAAAGGGATCGCTTATAGGGGATTGCTGGTAAGGCATCTGGTTTTGCCTCAAGAAAAAGCCGGGAGCAAACAGCTGGCAAAAACTATTAGTGAGCAAGTCTCTGCCCACTGTGCGGTCAATGTCATGGATCAGTATTATCCTACCTATCAGGCCTCTCATTATCCGGAAATCAATCGTCGAGTTAGCCGTCAAGAATACCTTCAAGCAGTAGAAACATTTAAACACGCAGGACTTCGAATAGTCCGCTAGTAAAACTTCTCCCTTGATAGTTTAAAGCACAATTCCAAATTTACATTGACAAAAAATTGGGAATCCATTATAATTCGAATAGAAAATATTTTAATAGGTTAAGTAAATTCACGGAATTTGCTTAATCAACATTAAAAAGGGGAGGTAATTTGAATGGCTTTTGCCGATGTGGTAGAGATGATGAAAGAACAAGTAAACAAGTCAGATCCATCCAAGTTAAAAGGAGTAAACGCAGTATTTCAGTTTGAACTTTCAGGAGACGAGGAAGGAACTTTCCACTTAAATGTCGCCGATGGAAATGTAGAGTTGGCAGAAGGAGCAAGTGATGACCCCAGCGTAACCATAATGATGGAATCTGCTGACTTCAGGAGCATGCTAGAAGGTCAACTTAATGCAACTTCCGCTTTCATGTCTGGAAAACTGAAAGTAAAGGGTGACATGTCTCTGGCCATGAAACTCCAGGCGCTGGTTAGCTAGTAACGATTTACCTTTTTCCCGCTAATTTGAACAAAACTATACTTAATAGCTGAGAAGGCCCGGTTAGATTATTCCGGGTCTTTTTTTTAGTTCGAGATAGCTAGTAAATTAAGTTGGCAATGATAAATGATCATTTGATAAATTTATTGCGGTGGGGAAATTTTTTTTGCTTTATTTAAAAAGCCAAAGATTAAAACTTTAAACTTTTTTAAGAATTGCAGGGAAAACCCTACCCAAATACGAAGTATATACTTCAATTAACTATCAACTCTCCAGGGGTGAAGCATTTTAGGATAAAAATATGATTACCCTTTTGGTTACTTAATAAAAACTTTGAGATCTACATTTATTTGATTTTAAGGTATGTTATAAAATTTATTTTCAAGTCCCACCTAAGGAGGAAGCTCGGTTAATTGATGTTTTGGAAGAATCTTCTACAGAATCGAACTTTTATTATGGTCTTCGCCTTTGTAGGCGGATTAATCCTGAGCGATGTTGCCGAATACACGGGAGAAGCCATTTTGCCGGCTCTAATTTTAGCACTGACCGTTTCTATAACCCGGATTTCTATAAACGATTTTTTCCCTTTTTCCCAAACGCTACATTCAGTTTTCAAGGGGCTTTTCCTCACTTATTTGCTGCAAGGAGGGTTAATATTAATATTAGCCTGGTGGCTCATGCCAAGCTGGGACCTGTGGGTGGGATTTGTACTAGTGGCTGCCGGTCCCCCGGGAATAGTGGTAATACCGTTCACCCATGTTCTTAAAGGAAATATTAAAATATCTTTTGCCGGTATTTTTGGCGTTTTCTTTTTATCTATAGCAATTACTCCCTTAATGGTTTTTCTTTTTACCGGAGGCGCCCTGGTCTCTCCCTGGAGGTTGGTTTATGCCATGTCTCAATTTATTTTAATTCCAGTAGTTCTGGTGGTACTTTTGCGCTCGGTTAAAATAACCCCCTACCTTGAAAAACACAAAGGTAATATAATTAATTGGTGTTTTTTCATTATAATTTTTTCAGTAGTAGGATTAAACCGCGATCTTTTCTTAAACCAGCCTTTATTATTGGCGCGAGCTGCCTTCATCGTTTTTTGCGGTACTTTCTTATTGTCATTCTTCATTGATTTTACAGGCAAAAAGCTTTCCGTACCCCGACCGGAAAGATACAGTTACATGCTTTTAGCCACCATAAAAACTTCAGCGTTGTCTTCTGCTTTAGGGTTGGCCTTTTTTAGTGAAATTGCTTCGGTGCCAGGTGCGATAGTAACCGCAGTATACGCTGTTTACTTTATTTTTCTAGGTATAAAAGGTAATAAATTGTAATCAGAAGAGGGGGCTTCCCCGGTTTAAAGAGGGCTTAAAGAGGAGCTTGAAAAAGAGCACTTCTTTTGTTAATATTATTTATAGCCTCCAAGGGATAATATGTCGGGGTGGCGGAATAGGCAGACGCGCACGGTTGAGGGCCGTGTGGAGCAATCCGTGTGGGTTCGAATCCCACTCCCGACACCATGTAATTTGTAAGCGGGTTTTCTGCCCAAGAAAGCCCGTTTTTAATTTATTGGTTTTTCGCGGAAGCCCTCTCTAACAAATTCATAATTTTTCATGATAAGTTCCGGACAATAATTTACTTTGATCCTACACCATTGTTTTTTTATTACCCTTTAATATTCTGTTCTATCATATCTGGATATAATTCTAGTTTAAAATAATCAGCCAAATCACCAAATATGAAAAAAACTTCGGGATTCAATTGCTTTACCAGTAAAAAAAGGGTAAACATAAGAGTTCGTTTATAACAATATCAAATAACCTTCCTAAATCAAAGATACTCCTATTCAGATAAAAAAATGGGCTTTTGACAAAGCCCATTAACAAGTTAAACCATAATATTGTGGTAAGAAGCTGATAGGTCTATACCTTCTCCACCTTTACAGCGCAAACTTTCAATTCGGGTATTTTCGCCACCGGATCCTTCTCCGGGTTAGTAAGTTCATTAGCGGAAGCCTCGGCAAAATGGAAGGTCATAAAAACGGTGCCCTTTTGCATATCCCGCACAGGATTGGCTTTCGTTATTACTTGACCCCGGCGAGAAGTGACTTTTACCTGGTCTCCGTCGTTTATACCCAAACGCTCCGCGTCTTCTACGTTTAGCCATACTTTCTCTTCATTCTGAAAATCTTTTAATCCTTCCACCTTGCGGGTCATGGTTCCAGTATGATAGTGATACAAGAGCCTTCCCGTAGTAAGCAGGAAAGGATACTCTTCATCTTCCTTCTCTTTTGAGGGTTGATACTCTACCGGTTTAAATAAGGCCTTGCCCTCACCCCGAAGGAAAGTTTCCGTATAAAGAATAGGAGTGCCGGGATGTTCTTCGCTGGTACAAGGCCAGGGGATACCTTCTTCTTCTAAGCGGGAGTAATTAATACCTTTCCATTTTGGAACCAAGGTGGCTACTTCTTCCATTACTTCCGTCTCATTAGAATAATCAAAACCTGCAAGACCTGTTTTCTTGGCCAATTGGCTAATGATTTCCAGATCACCTCTGGCTTCACCTGGAGGGTTTACCGCTTTTCTCACCCTCTGGACTCTTCTTTCCGTGTTAACAAAAGTCCCTTCCTTTTCAGCAAAGGAAGCTGCCGGAAGTACTACATCGGCATAAGCGGCTGTTTCTGTAAAAAATATATCCTGCACCACTAGAAAATCCAAGCTCCCCAAGGCTTCTCTTACTTTGCTTAAATTAGCATCACTAACCAAAGGATTTTCGCCCATCACATACAGGGCTTTCAACTTTCCATCTTCGGCAGCCTCGAACATTTCCGTTATAGCCAAACCTGGTGAGTCAGGAATGGAGGTTCCATAAGCTTTTGAGAATTTTTCGTTGGCTTCTGGAGAACTAACCGCCTGATATCCAGGAAAAACATTGGGAAGGGCCCCCATATCGCAAGCCCCCTGGACATTGTTTTGGCCCCGCAGAGGATTAACTCCGGCGCCCCTTTTGCCCAAATTCCCCGTAAGCATTGCCAGGTTGGCTAAAGCCATTACGTTATCAGTTCCCTGGGCATGCTGAGTAATACCCATAGTATATAGAATAGCAGCAGGTGAATTTTGGGCGTATATCCTGGCAGCCTGAATAATCTTTTCCTTGGGCACTCCAGTAATACTTTCTGTTTCTTCTAGATCCACCCGCTGCAGAGAAGCAGCATACTCTTCAAAACCTTCACAGCTGCCGTTAACAAAATCTTCGGCATAGAGTTTTTCGTCCAGGATAACTTTGGCGATTCCCTGCAGGAGAGCCACATTAGTTCCAGGTCGCAGCTGAAGATGAAGGTCTGCTTCTTGGGCCAATCGAATTCTCCTGGGATCCGCCACTACCACCTTGGCACCATTTCGTAATGCCCTTCTCACTCTATACCCTATCACGGGATGAGCTTCCGTGGTATTAGAGCCTGTAATAAAAAAGGCCTTGGCTTCCTGCAGGTCTTCTATACTGTTGGTCATCGCACCGCTGCCGAATGTGGTAGCCAGACCGGCTACCGTGGGAGCGTGTCACAAACGGGCGCAATGATCCACATTATTGGTTCCCAGGCTCCGGAAATACTTTTGAAACAAATAGTTTTCTTCATTGGTACAACGAGCAGAGCTCATTCCAGCCAGAGCATCCGCTCCTTCATTATCTTTTATTTCCTTAAACTTTTGAGCTACCTTCTCCAGAGCCTCATCCCATTCCACCTCTTCCCAGGTGCCGTCTTTTTT
>CAZXDQ010000178.1:0-4749 GCA_964639405.1 uncultured Syntrophomonadaceae bacterium
TTGGTGGGGGAGTTTTCAATTAATATAGTGGGATACTTTTAGATTAGCATAAACAAAAAAAAACACCTATCCAGGTATGGGTGAGTATTACATGTGTATGCTTAAAAACGCTACTAAGAAAGACCCTCAGTTACTTAACTATTTCTTTAAATTTGTTTAGCAGCTTTTCTAAATCTTTTACTTCATCACTGATAATCTGATACAAAAAATTATTATCAACTTGCCAGTAAAGATGTACTAATCTATTTCGAAAGCGCGCCATACTTACCAGCTTATTTTCCACAAAGTCATTCGACAATATGCCGGCTTCTGCCATAACTTTAAAAGTATCTGCATAATCTTCCGGAATCCGGTAGCCATTTTTGCTAATTAAATGATTACAAATGTCAATAGAAGCCTCAATTGCCACTATCAAGTTGTATTTTGCGCTGGACACGCGGTGTGGATCTGTGATAAAAGCATCATAGTCCATGGTGGCGATTTCATTTAGCATATTTATTGCACTTTTTATCTCTGAAACAAGCAAAGTCACTTTATCCTTATCAAAATTTAACATATTTACATTTATGCCTCCTGTAAATATCTCCTGCGGAACGGTAAAAAGTCAAAATACTTTTGCAGAGTCCTCATTTCGAAATCCACCCTTTTGTCTTCATCATTTACTAAAATTCTTCTGCCGTTTTTTATAACAGCATAGGCAAAGGAAGGAGGAGCTTGATTTAATGAGCGCACATCAACAGGATAATTTAATTCTCGCGTTAACTCCTCTTCTAATCTAAGCTCGTACTTTAGTTGTTCTTTAGAGTTCGCTTCATCTAAATAAACAGCTATATCTATGTCTCTAAAGTTTTTGCTTACCAAAAATGATCCATGCATATACGCAAAAAGGATTTCATCTTTGTAGCCTAATAAAGATATTAACTTCTGAATTATCTCTTCTCTTTTCTCTGGTTCAACCTGGTAAAACTTAAATTTTTCGTCTTTCATAACACCCACTCCAGTAAATTATCTAGCTAAATCATACATTATTAACCACTAATACAGATTCATTTTCTTATCTACTATATTAAAGCAAAATACCAGTATTTGCAAGACTCCGATAAGCTGCTGCTAGCTGACAATGAACCCATAGAATAAATAATGAAATATACTGGTCTCTCTAAAGAAGAAATTTAAAAGCTAAAATATTACTTTATAAATACCTGGCATGGAAAAGAACATTTTTACTCCCTTCATCCCAGCATCCCCTTTACTTCAGCCTCATAGCCGTGTTTCATCATTAACTCTATAGCGACCATTTCAAAAACTCCCGCTGAACCCGTTAAAAAAAGATATGGGAATCTTTAAATTGCCTGGTGCAATAACCTGAATCTGCTGATATTAAAACACTAAAGGGAAAGCCAGGTGAATATCGTCTACGTGTAGGAGATTGGCGTGTAAGATTTCAAGTTGATTTTACCAGCAAAACTTATCTTATTACACACATTAAACACAGGAGAGATATTTATAAATAATATACCTGGAGATTGTTAGAGAATGCTTACTGGCGTTCGCGAGGATGCCAGGATAGAATTACAATAGCGGAGTTAAGCATCTGCAGCATCTCTTCTTCCTGGCCGCTTTCCGAGACAGCTTTAGCTTTCTCTCCTGCTTCCGGCTCTTCTTCTATCTCCCCTATCTGCAGCTTATAGCGCTTTGTCTTATGATTCCAGAAATAGCCCCTTTTTTTCATATACTCAGCTATGGAATTACCAGGAGCGCCATCGTTACTACCAAAAAAAACGGGTTGAATGTTCTAATCCTTTTCACTTAAAATTTTATTAGCATTATACCAGTTCTCGTTTAACTGTGAATGCTTACTATTAGCCTAATAATGGTAAGTTAGCACAGGAAAAGATCTCTCAAGGGCTTCAGGATCCAACCTAATAGACCTCTTTCTCCTGGCACCATGCTTTCTTTAATTAAATCTTCCCCCTGGGGGTCTATACTCCACATTACTTGTCTTGCCCCTGTACATTCAGGCGCACGGGTGTTAAAAAACAGCCTGTATTCATCTTCCCGCCAGGACAGGTCACTAAAAAAGGGGAAAAAGTATGTATATCCATCCTCGTTTAAAGTTTTTCTTATATCCTCTTCATCCAGGGTGAATTCTTTGCTCATCTGCTCTACGTTATCGTTGGAAAGGAAAAATTCTGTTACTTCCGTAGTATTAAGGACATAAGCCAGGTAATCACTGCCGGGAGACCAGTGAAATTCCTCTATCTGGCCGCGATTCTTTTGGTCTACCAAATCCACCTCCCCGTTCTGCAGGTTTGCTATGCCTACAAAAGACATATGCGTGGCAGCGTGATAGTCGTGCACGGAAAAGGCTAGCAAGTTACCGCAGGGTGATAGGGTGGCTGTGTCATCAAAATAAGGATGCAGGTCTTCCGGATAAATGTGGTAATCCTCATGGAAGGAGGGGATTTCCTCGAAAAGGTCTTCCCAATGGTTTTCAGCCCATTCTACGAATTCGTCGTAGGTATATTCAAAAATCACCTGTTCTTCTTCATCTAAAATTTCTATGGTTTCTTTCCCCTCTTCTTCCTTAAATACAGCCACCAGCTCTCTATCATTTTCAATTACAAATTCGTACTTCTTTTCCGTGCTTACCGTTTCACCTTCTTCCACCCACTCTATAAAAGAGTACCCTTCATCAGACTCGGCTTCTACAGTTACCTCTCCAGTGTGCCAGTAGTCATCCTCTCCGTAAACTTCGCCCCCTCCCCACGGATAAGTCCTTAAATTTACTTCGTGGGTGAGAATCCCACACCAGTTAATAAACATAAAACCTGCGGTGAGTAATACAAAGAGTAATACCAATATAAAAATTAAGCGCAATGGGCGCTGCCCTCCTTTCTTAAGTAAACGTCAAAGAATCCTTACCTTGAATTAAGATGGGGATTATTTGCTTTTTTAAAAAGGAATTACTGCTGTTTTAAGCAGCATTCCTGGGGCAATCTTTAGACCAAGACAATAAGTTACCCAAGGCGTTTTAGTGTTGAAGATCCAGGTTGGGTATTGTCTCAAACAGATCCTGGAGGTAGCAGAAACATACTTCACAACTTTCTTCTCCCTAAACTCTTCTCCGCCTCATCCATCTCCTTCTCGTTTAATATCCCCAGCTTTCCAGCGTAAACGGGAAACTCCTTCTTTATGGCTTTCTTCTTTAAACAACCACTGAACCTAACCAGAGGCTAAACGGCGACACTCTAGTTCCATCACCGGAATACCGGCCTACCACTTACGCAAATACAAAGCTCAAGGCAACACCTGCTTTGGATGATGGATTTTACACCCTACAGCAAGGTTGCTTGAGCTTAACTCCTCTTAAGCAATATTTTGGTAGTTTTTTCTGGCTTAAATTTTCACGATATAATTTTTAAAGCGTACTGGTTATCACCGGCCAGGCGTTCCATCTCCAGACCCTTGTCTTCCAGGTCAGCTTCCACTTCCTCAGATACAGCAGCTCCACCCCCCAATACATAGGCCTGGTTTGCTTCCAACTCCTCAATTACATCTTCAATTTCCCCGGGTAGATTTTCCGGTTCCGTAAGCAGAATAGGTCCATCTACCGCCCCGGCCAAAACTCCGGCCGCCAAACCATCAGCAAACTCCCCTTCATCATCGCCCCGGGCTAGAAGTACAGTTTCGGCGCTATCGTAAGCTTCCCGGGCTACTTCGGCAGAAGTTTGGTACCTATCCAGGCCATCGATCCTCTCTACCAAAGAATCTTGGGCCAAACCTGCACCCCCAAAGGCCACCAACAGCAACGCTGTAACCAACAATGCCAACCCCAATTTAAGAACCGCATTTCCCGCTCTCCTACCCAAATTATCGCCTCCTTTGGATATTAAGGATTGTACTTCCCCCGGTAAAACAAATCTGCCAAGGTCAGGTGCATGCCCGCCTTGGCAGTTAACTGCTGGAACGCTTACAATAGAACCGTATACCGTTATCCCTGGGTAAACTTCCAAAGAGTATCCCTTTCTTAGGCCAAGCCCTGGCCCAGTATATAACCAACGGTGCTTTTGTTTGCCTCAATTATAAAGCAACTTTCCTGTGCTTAACAAGGGTTTCTTCCGATAGAATTATTAAAAGTACATGTAATCGAGAGTGAAAGCTGTTAACATTTTGAATAAACCCTATTCTTTTGTATTTAATTCTATAAACAGGATCAAGGAAAATTGAGTGGGTGCGTGGTATTATAGGGGATGAGCATTAGATTAGCGGCCCATTTTGGATCCACATATAAATAATGGTGTCACATGACGCCAAAAATTTTGACTTAGGTTACAGGTGGTGTTATAATCAAAGAAAGTAATACAGAACACTGCGAACTAAAAAGTAAAGAAGAAGTTAATGCTTACCTGGATAAGCTGAACTATGCTTTAAGTCAAGAGAATACTCGAATTACCCTACAAATGCAAAAGCAGGTAGAGGAAAATAGAGCAGTTAAATACACCAACAACTATACTGTAGCCGCACTGTTTCCCCATGAGCCCCCTACAGAAGCTCTTAGAAGAGAATTAAGCAAGTTAAAAGTGGAAGAATACCTGAAAACAGTGATAGACAGGAGATTCCCAAAGCGTGCACCTTTTTGGGTTTTTGGAAGAAAGTATTTCTCCGAGGACGTATATATTAAGCTGAGGGTTGAAATAGTAGATAGGAATTATATATTTGTTATGTCTTTTCATTTTTCTACTGTAG
>CAZXDQ010000179.1:0-4743 GCA_964639405.1 uncultured Syntrophomonadaceae bacterium
CATCCAGAGGCAGAAGAAAACATGATCTTGCTGCAGGAATTCAAACCTGAGATACAAATAAGAGGAGTTTCGACGGGGGGGATGGGATTAGAAGAATTAAAGGAAGAATTGTTCCAGGTGTTAGAGGTTATTCGGGTTTACGGAAAACCTTCGGGGAAAGAAGCCGAGACGGATCGGCCATTTGTCCTGAGGAAAGGCAGTACGGTTTTGGATTTTGCCGCTGCTGTCCACCGAGACTTCCCCCAGAAATTGAAAAGCGCTTTAGTATGGGGGTCGGCTAAATTTGATGGCCAGGCGGTTCCCCGGGATCACCTCCTGGAAGATCAAGATATTGTAGAACTGCAGTTGTAAAGTGGAAATAGGAATACAAGCATACAGCGGGGAGCTTTTAGTGGGTGAAGATAGTACGTATGCCTGCTTTTCCGCAGGCATTTTTTGTTGGATGGTTTTTTCTTGGAGGCATGAGGAAGAAGGATTTTTAACTAAAACAGAGAATTTTTACCAAAATGAGTAGATGCGGAAGCAAGCAGGCGCCTAATAGCTGGAAGGGGGTTTTCCCGTGAGAGTGATTGTGCTGGGGGGAGCAGGAGATATGGCCCGTCGAGCTGCCCGGGATTTAGTGCAGCAGCAGGATGTAGAACAGTTGACTATAGCCGACATAAATCAGGAAGCAGCGGCTTCCTTTGCCCGAGAGTTGAATGATCCCCGGGTGGATAATAAATATATAAACGCAGAAGATCACCGGGGAATGGTGGATATCTTAAGAGGTTACCAGGTGGCATGCGGTGCGGTAGGGCCATTTTACCGATTCGAGAAAAAAGTAGCAAAAGCTTGTATTGAAGCGGGAGTAGACTATGTTAGTATTTGTGACGATCATGATGCCATTAAAGAGGTGCTTTCCCTCCACCAGGAAGCAGAAGCTAACCGGGTGAAGGTAATGCCCGGATTGGGATGGACTCCTGGATTGAGTAATCTGTTAGCCAAAAAGGGGTATGAAGAACTTACTTCGCCTCAGCAGATAAAGATTTATTGGGGGGGCAGCTCTAAAGATTCCCAGGGTTTTGCGGTAATCCTTCACACCTTACACATATTTTCCGGGAAGGTTCCCAGCTTTCGGGGAGGAAGGGAGGTAGAAGTGGAAGGGGGAAGCGAGCCGGAGCAGGTGGATTTTGGTCCTCCCCTGGGGATGGTATGGACTTACCACGTGGGGCACCCTGAACCTATTACTATACCCCAGTACTTGGCCGGACTCGAACAGGTTTCCTTAAAAGGGGGCTTAAAGGAAAATTACTTGAATACTCTAACCCGGTTTATGGCTCGCGTGAAGTTAACCAATAGTGTGGGCAAGAAGCAGTTGGTAGGAAAAGGGGTCAATCTGTTTATGCCTCTGCTGAGCAAATTGGATAGTTCCCCCGGATACTCCGGAATCCGCGTAGATGTGATGGGCAGTGGGGAGAAAGGTTTATTGCAGATCAGTTACCGGGCAGTAGACCATATGAATAATTTAACCGGGATTCCTTTGTCGGTGGGGGGCTTAATGCTGGGGCGGGGTGAAGTGGGAAAGGAGGGAGTTTTTCCTCCCGAAGGCAAAGACGGCATCACCCCGGACAGGTTTTTAGATTATTTACAGCAGCGCGGAATTCAAGTCTCCCGGGAGGAGAAGTTATTAAATGAATAATGAAAAATGGTGGGGTAAATGGATTGACCAGTTTCGATCCTTATAGTTTTTTGATTATGGTAAAATATTAAATTGCTAACCCGGAAAGGTGAAACCAGGTGCACTCTTTAGGAACGGGGCCAAAAGAGAGAATAATGGTAATAGCCAATCCTGCTTCTTCCCACGGGAGGACCCGCCGCCGGTGGCCTGAGATTGAAGGTCTTTTCAAGCAGGAAAGGTTGGAATATGAAAGTCGTTTTACCCGGCGACCGGGAGATGCTGCTTGCTTGACTTCTGAAGCTCTGCGAGGAGGGTACCGGGAAATAGTATGCGTGGGAGGAGATGGCACACTGAGCGAAGTAGTGACCGGTTTTTTTAACGAAAACGGAGAACCCCTGAATCCAGAAGCAAATTTGAGTGTAATATCTATGGGCACTGGATCTGATTTTTCCCGAACCTTGGGCTTATCCCGAGAGCTAATTCCAGCCGTCCAAAGGATAAAAAAAGGCACCCCTACCCCCCTGGATGTGGGCAGGGCTCATTTCTTGAACAATAAAGGAGAGAAAGTTACCTGGCATTTTATTAACATTCTCGGTCTGGGTTTAGATGGTGAAACCGTGGAAAGGGTTAACCGTACTTCCAAGGCGGCGGGCGGATTTCTTTCCTTTTTGTGGGGAGCGGTGGTATCTTTGCTTCTTTATCGTCCCAAAGAGATGCAGGTTATAATAGACGGAAAAGAATTAATGAATCAGCGGATTACCCTGCTAGTTATAGCAAACGGGCGTTATTTTGGAGGGGGGATGAAGATTGCTCCCACTGCCCGGATGGATGACGGCTTATTTGACATAGTGGTAGTGGAAGGAATAAACAAGTTTTTGCTGTTGAGCAAGTTGTACAAAGTGTATCAGGGAAGCCACTTGCCGGATCCCAGGGTTTGGCATTTTAGAGGCCAGAAAGTGGCGGTGTATGCCAGGGAAGAGGTTTTGATCGATATGGACGGAGAACAACCGGGTAAGGCGGACTTAGAAGTGGAAATATTGCCGGCCTCGCTAAAGGTGAGAATATGAATCTGGTTTTCTTGACATGGGAAGGGACAAGTTATATTATGATAAAAGCTTGGGGATAATATCAGCGGTGGAGGCGATCGTTTGGAGTATTTGAAAGTTACGGTAGAAGGAGACGGTGAATATCATTTTTCTTCGGGAGTTACCCTGGAGGAAGTCAAGAAAGAAGTCAAAGAGAAAAAAGCCCGCAAAGCGGTAGCTGCTCAGGTAGATCAACAAGTTGTTGATCTTACCCTCCCCTTGCGGAGTTCCTGCTGTGTATCTTTTCTCCCTTTTGATGAAGAGGAAGGAGCCAGGGTTTACTGGCATACCTCCAGTCATATTTTAGCTCAGGCGGTGAAAAGGCTTTACCCGGCGGCTAAGCTGGGCATAGGACCTTCCATCAAGCAGGGTTTTTACTATGATTTTGAGTTTCCCCAACCTATTTCTTCCGAGGATCTTCCGGCTATCGAAGAGGAAATGCAGAGGATAGTAGAAGAAGATCTGTCGATAGAGCGCCTGGAATTGACCCGGGAAGAAGCGGAAGAACTATTTGAACAGCAGAATGAGCCCTACAAGCTGGAACTGGTACGGGAAGTGCCTTCTGGTGAGACCATTTCGTTTTACCGCCAGGGGGATTTTATGGACCTGTGCACTGGACCCCACTTGCCTTCCACCGGGATGGTGAAAGCTGTTAAACTGACCAGCCTGGCAGGAGCATACTGGCGGGGGGACGAAAACAATCCCATGCTGCAGAGGATCTACGGTATTTCCTTCCCTACTTCCAAAGAATTGAAGCGATATCTGCAGCTGCTGGAAGAGGCAAAAAAACGGGATCATCGTAAACTGGGAAAAGAACTGGATTTGTTTAGCCTGCAAGAGGAAGCTCCCGGGTTTCCTTTTTTCCATCCTTCCGGGACGCTCTTGTGGAACCAGCTGGTAGATTTTTGGCGAAAGGAACACCGAAAAGCTGGATACCAGGAGATCATGACCCCCCTTTTGTTGAACAGTCAGTTGTGGAAGCGATCAGGTCACTGGGACCATTATCGAGAAAATATGTATTTAACCCAGATCGACGATGAAGATTATGCCATTAAGCCCATGAATTGCCCGGGAGCCATGTTAATTTATCTTTCGCATATGCGCAGCTACCGGGATCTTCCCCTCCGGATAGCCGAGCTGGGATTGGTGCACCGGCATGAACTTTCCGGTACTTTGCACGGTTTAATGCGGGTCCGCAGCTTCACCCAGGATGACGCTCATTTGTTTATGCTTCCTGAACAAGTAGAAGAAGAGACGGCGAACATTATAGATCTGGTAGACCATTTTTACAGTGTCTTTGGTTTTTCCTACGAAGTGGAACTCTCGACCCGCCCGGAAAAGTACATGGGTTCTGAGGAGATGTGGGAACAGGCTATCTCTATTCTGCAGAAGGTATTGGAAAATAAAAATATAGATTACCGCATAAACGAAGGAGAAGGTGCTTTCTACGGACCTAAAATTGATTTCCACCTCCAAGATTGCCTGGGGCGTACCTGGCAGTGCGGCACTGTGCAGCTGGATTTCCAAATGCCGGAGAAGTTTGATTTGACATACGTAGGATCCGATGGGGAAAAACACCGTCCCGTGGTTATTCATCGGGTGGTTTACGGGGCTATGGAGAGGTTTTTAGCATTATTGATAGAACATTATGGAGGAGCATTTCCTCCCTGGTTGGCTCCGACCCAGGCAGTAGTACTGCCCCTTACCGATGCCCAACATCCCACTGCTCGAGAAGTGGAGGCGAGATTGCAGCGAGAAGGTTTTAGGGCGGAAGGCGATTATCGCAATGAGAAGCTTAATTACAAGATACGAGAAGCTCAGCTAAAAAAGATTCCCTATATGCTGGTTATAGGAGAAAAGGAAGTGGAAACGGGAGAAGTTTCTTTGCGCCAGCGGGGTAAAGGAGATTTGGGCCCGGTAAGCCTGGAAGGATTTGTGGAGCAGCTACACCGAGAGATTGAAGAGCAAGTAATTGTTTGACTTCAGCCCCTCTGTTTGGTA
>CAZXDQ010000180.1:0-4728 GCA_964639405.1 uncultured Syntrophomonadaceae bacterium
GCTTTCAAACCTCTACCCTGGCGGGAAGCAATATCTCCTGCCAGACCGTGGAGGAAAACTCCTCCCACTGCCGCCTCCTCCACTGTTACTTCCTGGGCTAACCAAGCGGAAATAATGCCGGTAAGCAAGTCTCCGCTGCCGGCAGTAGCCAGGGCAGGGCCTCCAGTGGAGTTGACCCAGGTTTTTCCCTGAGGTGAAGAAACTACGGTGGGCGCTCCTTTAAGCACCGCTACTACTCCCCAATCCCGGGCCATCTGAGCAGGAATATCCAGCCGATGGCCGGTGACCTCTTCGGCATCAACGTGGAGCAGCCGGGAAGCTTCACCGGGGTGAGGGGTAATTATTACCGGGGCCGCCGCCCGGCGCAGGATCCCTGGTTCCCGGGATAGAGCAGTAAGGGCACCGGCGTCCAGCACCACCGGCACCGGAGAGGCTGGAAGCAGATTCTGCAGCAACTGAAAAGTGTTTTCATCGGGGGGCAGCCCTGGGCCTACGGCTAAAACCTGGCAGTCTTCCGCCAGGGAAAGGATGCGGTCCACCGCCTGGGGAGGGATATGCTCCCGGTTTTTCTGATCGCCAGGGAGATCCAACGTAATGACCTCCACCAGTTTATTTTCCAGTAGAGGCCGCAAGCCGGAAGCCGTGGCCAGGTACACCAGCCCCGCTCCCCCTCGCAGGGCAGATTCCGAGGCCAGAACAGCCGCCCCCGTCATTCCGGGAGAGCCAGCCACCACCAGCACCTTGCCAAAAGTCCCCTTGTGGGCATCTAAGGGGCGACCGGGTAAAATTTCTTTCACCCGGCCCGGGGTGATGACTTCTACCCCCTCATCAGGAGCTTCCTTTTCCGGTATGTAAATTTCCCCCACCAGGACTCTACCGGCATAACCAGCCCCGGGAAAGACCATTAGCCCCCGCTTGGGATAGGCAAAGGTGATCGTCCAATGGGCCTGCACTGCCGTGCCCAGCACTTTTCCTGTGTTGGCGTGGATCCCCGAAGGGATATCCACCGAAAGAACCGGGGAGCCTTCCTGGTTAATGCGGGGAATCAACCTCGCCAGTCGGCCCTCTACCGGGCGGGAAGTGCCTGTTCCCAGGAGAGCATCCACTACCAGGTCAGCTTCCCGCAGATGAGGTTCCAGGCTTTCCAAGTCTTCCTCTTCCAGGTAATAGTGGATAGTAAAATCCCGGTGCAGCAGTAGTTCCAAATTGGTGCGGGCGTCTCCCCGATATTTCTCCTGAGAAGCGGTACACCACACCTTTACTTCCATATCTATTCCCGTCCTGCGGGCAAAGGCGTCCAGATGGCGGGCCACCACCAAACCGTCTCCCCCATTGTTGCCCGGACCAGCCAGCACCAGGACTTTTCGGGGAAGGGGGTCCAGGGAAAGTATCCCCTCGGTAAGGCGCATGCCTGCATTTTCCATCAATAGCGCCCCAGGGATTCCCAGATCTTCTATGGCTCGACGATCGGCTTCTCTGATTCCTTCCGCACTCAATAGCCGCAAAGCTGCCACCACCTTTCCCAGGGACCAGGAAAAAGGGGACCAGGTACCCCGTCCCTCTGGCCCCTATTACTTTGGTTGGACCAGTTTTTCTCCCAGCTCCAGGGCCTGAACGTTTAGTTCGCCGCTGCCCTTGGGGGTCCTTTCCAAGACGCTCTCCTTCAAGGACTCCGAGTTCACCAGGCCCGTCAAGGCATTGAGGATGCCCAGGGCAACAATGTTGGCCACTACTTCCCGTTCCAGAACTTTCTTGGTCTGTTCGGTGATGGGATAAGAATAGACGGTCCAATCGCCTACGTCTTCCACAAAAGTGCTATCCACGATCACCAGGCACTTGCTGCTGCTGGCCCGGCGGCTGTACTTATTGAAGGACTGCTGGTTCATAGACAAGAGAATAGTGGGATCGGTAATCCGAGGGTAGTCTATAGGGTCGATATCCACAATGACTCCTGCCATACTTTCCCCGCCCCGGGCTTCGGGTCCATAAGATTGGGTCTGCAGCACGTTTTTATCGTCCCGGATGGCCGCATCGGCCAAGATGATGGACGCCAGGATTAGTCCCTGTCCTCCGGCTCCGGTTAATAGTATCTCCTGGCGGTGCGCCATAAAGGTAAAACCTCCCATCCGCAATCGTTTGGCTAATCCCGAGCAAAAACTCTAATATTATTCATCCTCCCCGGGAGGACCCTGGATCCATTTCGCATCCCAGTAATCAGTACCTGCAGGAATCAAACCGAGGGAGGGGCCGCTTTAAGCTATCCCTTCTGCTCAGACAAGCTGCGGGCCTGCTGATAATAATTATCGGTAAATTCCGGCTGGGGATCGGAAAAAAGGACTCCAATGGGAATCCTGCCGTCGGTTTCTCCCTCTGGATCCCCAGATTCTTCCGCTTCAGCAAGCTTATCCACTTTTACCGAACGGTCTTTCATATCCATAAGCATGTCTACGGGGCTTCCCTGCTTGTTGCGCCTCCCATAGGCCACCGGGCACATAGAAAGAGCTTCCACCACGGAAAAACCGCGGTTGTTGGCTCCCTGGACTATAAGCCGCTCCATTAAACGAGGCTGAGCCGCAGTCACCCGGGCGCCAAAGGTAGCCCCAGCGGAACGAGCCAGGTCCAGGATATCAAAAGACCTCTCCTGGGTGCCCCGGGGAGCGGTAGTAGCCCGCTTTCCCTCGGGGGTTAAGGGAGAGTGCTGGCCGCCGGTCATCCCGTAAATGTGATTGTTGATTATAATAGCGTTGAGGTCAATATTGCGGCGGGCAGCATGGATAAAATGGTTCCCCCCGATGGCAGTGGCATCTCCATCTCCCATAATAACAAAAACTTTTAGCTGAGGATGGGCAAATTTCAGCCCAGTAGCAAAGGCCAGAGCTCTTCCGTGAGTAGTGTGGAGGGTGTTAAAATTCATATACCCTGCGGCTCGGGAAGAACAACCAATTCCAGAAACCACCGATACGTCTTCCTGCTCGTACCCCACCCGGTCAATAGCCCTAACCAGAGCTCCGGTGACAATACCGTTGCCGCAGCCGGGACACCAGATATGGGGAAGCTTACTGGTCCTTAAAAAATCTTCTCGTAGAGTGCTCATTCAAAACACCTCTTAATCCCGTCGTATATTTCTTCGGGTGTAATCATATCCCCGTCATAACGGTGGATGCCTACCACCCGGGCCTGGCCTTGGGCATGCCTTTCCACTTCTCCCACCAGCTGGCCCATGTTCATCTCGGGAACCAGAATTACTTCCGCGTCCTTGGCCAACCTTCTTATTTCTTCTTCGGGAAATGGCCACACGGTTTGCATGCTGAGCATTCCCACCGGCCAACGCTTCTGGAAATAGGTCTTTTTCAAAGCTGCCAAGGAAGAGCGCACCGAGCATCCGTAAGTAGCCAGGGCCACTTTAGGGGAGGGATGCCCCATATAGTTGGTCATAACTATCTCCTTTTTATGCTGATATATTTTACGGTGGAGCTGATCCATCAGCCGGGTGGTAACTCCCGGGTCCCGACTGGGGAAGCCGTACTCGTCGTGAACCAGACCGGTAATATGATATAAAAAGCCCTCCCCGAAAGGTATTAAGGGTGGGGTACTCCTCTCGTCAAAGGGCTTATATTCCTGAATGTCGCTGTATTTCTGTTTTTCCACCATCAGCTTTCCCACCTGGGGCAAAGCCACTCTTTCCCTCATGTGCCCTACGGCTTCATCCAGGAGGAGTACCACTGGCGTGCGAAATTTTTGGCTAAAATTAACCGCCGTGCCCGTTAAATAGTAGGTCTCGTAAACAGAAGAAGGAGAAAGGGCAATGATAGGGTGGTCGCCATGGGTTCCCCAGCGGGCCTGCATAACGTCCCCCTGGGCAGGGGCAGTAGGAATGCCAGTGCTGGGGCCAAACCTCTGGACGTTAACCACTACACAGGGTATTTCCGTCATTGCCGCGTATCCCAGGTTCTCCTGCTTCAAAGAGAACCCCGGACCGCTGGTAGCAGTAAGGGATTTCATCCCTCCCAGGGAGGCGCCGATAACAGCAGCCATACCGGCTATTTCGTCTTCCATTTGAATAAAAGCTCCCCCCAGCTGAGGGAGCCTCTGGGCCATGCCTTCCGCTATCTCCGTGGAAGGGGTGATAGGGTATCCGGCAAAAAACCTTACTCCTGCATCCAGAGCTCCTTCCACACAAGCTTCATTCCCCTGCATCAGTTGAGGCTTCCGGTACTTCATCGTTCCCCCCCGCTTCTTTAACTGTTATGGCGAATTCGGGACAAAATATCTCGCAGTTCCCACAGAGCACGCATTTTTCTTCATCTTCAATATACACATTGCCGTATTCGTCTTGAGCCAACACTCCTTTAGGGCAAAAAGCTACACAGATGCCGCAGTCTTTGCAGCGTTCCTGATCCAGCTCTAACTCCGCCTTTCCCCTGCGCCTGGACTTACCTCGGGAGCGCCCCCCTTCCTGGGGTTTGCTGTCCGTTTCTTTTGTCAAAACCAGACACCCTTCCTTCTTAATTAGGTTAACTCCATATTTAAGGTTAATTCCACCTCAAAGCCGCCTCTGCTTCTAACCTTTTCCACTATATTAATTAATCCTTCTCCGGCAATAATTTCCCTCGCGACAACCACTAAGTTTATTTCTTAATCCTGCACCCCCAAGCACTCCCTTATTCCTTATTAGTTATTAGTTATTTAATTATAATCTACAACCTACTAAAAGATACAAAAAAAAAG
>CAZXDQ010000181.1:0-4682 GCA_964639405.1 uncultured Syntrophomonadaceae bacterium
TTGTCAATCACTTTGTCAATCACTTTGTCAATCACTTTGTCAATCACTTTGTCAATCACTTTGTCAATCACTTTGTCAATCACTTTGTCAACCATTGTGGCAACTATTGTGCCAACTATTGTGTCAACTATTGTGCCAACCATTTTGGCAACCATTGTGCCAATTATGATTACCTCTAATTCAGGTATATAGCTTTTTCAATGCGTTGTCAAGATAATTCTCACCCTTATTGCCTGTTTTTAGCCTTTTCCTTCTGCCCCTAAGGCTCCCCCCTATCCCATTTGACGGACCCAGGGCATTCTGTTATATTTTAACTCAATGTTAGCTATATCCTATCCGGAGAGGAGAGTTACAGATGAAAGGAAGCATCACCCACCAAATATTAAAAGAACACCTGGTTTCCGGCACTTTAGAGCCGGGTGAAGAAATAGGCATCCGCATAGATCAGACTCTCACCCAGGACGCCACCGGAACCATGGCTTATCTGCAGCTGGAAGCGATGGAAATAGACCGGGTAGCCACCGAACTTTCGGTAAGCTATGTAGATCACAACACCCTGCAGAACAGCTACGAGAATGCTGACGATCACCGTTACCTTCAAACCGTGGCCGCTCGTCACGGCGTTTATTTTTCCCGACCGGGAAACGGAATCTGCCACCAGGTTCACCTGGAGCGCTTTGGTGCTCCCGGCAAGACCCTGTTGGGTTCAGACAGCCACACCCCTACCGCGGGAGGCCTGGGAATGTTGGCTATAGGCGCCGGGGGACTGGATGTAGCCGTCGCTATGGCTGGCGAACCGTTTTATTTAGAAGTGCCCCGGGTAATCAAAGTAGAACTCTCGGGAGAATTGCCTCCCTGGGTGGGAGCCAAAGACGTAATACTGGAGCTCCTGCGCCGGCTAACTGTTAAAGGCGGGCTAAACACCATTTTTGAGTACGGGGGTGAAGGAGTAAAAAGTCTCTCCATCCCCCAAAGAGCCACCATCGCCAACATGGGGGCTGAACTGGGGGCCACCACTTCCCTGTTCCCCAGCGACCAAGCAACCAAGGACTTTCTCCAAGCTCAAGGGAGAGGCGATTCCTGGCAGGAATTAGAGGCCACCCCTGACGCCCATTACCACGAAGTTATAAAGGTAGATTTGAACCAGTTAGAACCCCTGGCGGCCTGCCCCCACAGTCCGGATCGAGTTAAACCTGTGCAAAAACTTGGAGAAGTGAGAGTAAATCAGGTGGCGCTGGGCAGCTGCACCAATTCTTCCTACTCCGATCTGGTGCTGGCAGCAGAAGTTTTAAAAGGGAAAACCGTCCATCCCGACGTGAACCTGGTGGTAGCTCCAGGCTCCCGGCAAGTATTGGAGATGCTGGCCCGCCAGGGAGCCCTAGCGAATCTGATCAACGCCGGAGCCCGCATCCTGGAAAACGCCTGCGGACCCTGTATTGGGATGGGGCAGGCCCCTCCTACCGGCAGCGCCTCCCTGCGCACTTTTAACCGAAATTTCCCCGGGCGCAGCGGCACTCCCGATGCGGAAGTATTCCTGGCAGGGCCAGAAACTGCCGCAGCCACTGCCCTTCAGGGGGTTATTTCCGACCCCAGGAACCTGGGTTCACCTCCGCCGGTGCAAGAGCCCGGGGAGTATTTGATCGACGACAACATGGTAATACCTCCCTTACCCCCTGCCGAGACAAAAAAAGTAACCGTAGTCCGGGGTCCCAATATCCAGCCCCTCCCTTCCTTTTCTCCCCTCCCCTATAATTTGGAAGGAGAAATTCTTTTAAAAGTAGAGGACCACATCACCACTGATCATATAATGCCGGCGGGAGCCAAGGTGCTGCCCCTGCGCTCCAATATCCCCGCCATTTCACAATACGTGTTCCACCAGATCGACAGCGAATTCCCCTATCAGGCTGAAGCAAAGGGAGGAGGGTTGGTAGTGGGAGGCGACAATTACGGCCAGGGATCCAGCCGGGAACACGCCGCTTTAGCTCCCCGTTACCTGGGACTAAAGGCGGTACTGGCCCGTTCTTTTGCTCGCATACACCATTCCAACCTGGTAAACTTCGGCATCCTCCCCCTGGTCTTTTTCAGGGAAGAAGACTATGAAAAGGTGGATTCCGGAGACTACCTGGTTATCCCTCACCTGCATCGGCGACTGGATAATCCAGAAAAGACCCTGCCGGTCCACAACCGCACCAAAGGCGAAGACTTAACAGTTAAACACCAGTTATCCACCAGGCAAATAGAAATAGTAAAAGCGGGGGGCTTGTTAAACTATGTGAGGGATAAAAAGAAAAAAGAATATGGAGAAAAATAAAGGGCAACCTAAAAAGGCAAACTACCTGGGAACCTAAAAGCCTGGAAGGCTCCCGGGACAGGAAAAATATTGGATATCAAATAAAAGCTCCCTGCTATTTAGGTTTGAGCTATAATTCCGTTTTAATCCAGATTAAAAGTCAGCCAAGGTCTTAGACCGTTTCTTTGCCTACTCTCTTGCCAGCGCCGTGGCCTGGGCACAGGCCACGGTTTTTTCGTGGGATAGGGAAACCAACACTTCCCCTACTCCTTCTTCCTGGGCTTTCCTCCAAGCTGCGCCGTGTAAGACGGCCTTAGGAATCCCGCCAGATCCCGAGAGAATCTCCACTTCCCGAAGGGCAGCCGGCCCTATGCCCCATCCCAGGGACTTGAGTACCGCTTCTTTAGCCGCAAAACGAGCCGCTATACGGGGGGCAGGATCCCCCGAACGATTCTTTAGAATATTCCGTTCCTCTTCCGTAAACACCCGCTGAAAGAGTTTCTCTTCTCTGCGCTGGCATATCTGCCGGATCCGCTCCACCTCTACCACGTCTATCCCGGTGCCTACTACGTTGGACATCTGGCAGCCTCCTTCCCCTCTCGCTCTCGCTCGCACCATACCCCTCTTCCCTATCTTAACTCCCAAGACACCCACATTAAAAAAGGCCTCCTTCGCCAAAGTAAAAGGAGGCCCTTGCCCATCCGCTATAGTCCAGGCGGAAACATAAGCACCCTGCCTACCAATTTTCCGCCAGAAGCTCAAAGTGGGCCTGGGGATGGTCGCATGCTGGACAGGTTTTAGGAGCGGTATGGCCTTCATGGATATATCCGCAGTTGCGGCATTTCCACTTAACCGCCTGGTCCTTTTGAAATACTTTGCCTTCCCGCAGGTTTTTTAACAATCCCAGAAAACGTTTTTCGTGTTGCTCTTCAGCCGCTGCGATAGCCCGAAATGCCGAGGCTATTTCGCTGAAGCCTTCTTCTTCTGCCTCCCGGGCGAACTGAGGGTACATTTCCGAGTACTCGTGATTTTCTCCTTCCGCCGAAGCCACCAAGTTCTCTTCCGTGCTGCCGATCACTCCCGCAGGAAACGGGGCAGAAACTTCCCCTTCTCCCCCTTCTAAAAACTTGAACAGCCGTTTAGCGTGGGCTTTTTCGTTTTCTGCCGTTTCCACAAACACCCCGGAGATCTGCTCTAAACCCTCTTTTTTAGCCTGAGAAGCGAAGTAGTCATAGCGATTCCGGGCCTGGGACTCTCCGGCAAAGGCGGTCAACAAATTTTTCTCGGTTTTGGTTCCTTTGATATTGCTCATAGTCTTACCACTCCTCTTACAGATTTATTGCGGTTTGTTACATAACTTTAACTGCTTTTCCATAAACCATGGAGATTGCAGTATTCCCGGGCAAAAACCTGGTCCGCCGCTTCTTCCACACAGAACTGGGCTTCCGGGGAATCCCCCGGTTGAAGGAACTTGCGCATGATTTTTCCGTCCACTATCAGTTCCACCCATTCAATATAATGCTTTTCCTCCATAGGGTGAGGAGCGCTGCCTACTTTGACCAGGTAACCCTGGCTGGTTTTTTCCAACACCGGCACATGCTTTTCATAAGCGGCATCTACTGTATTTTCCACCAGCTGCTTCATGGGTTCACCGCAACAGACCAGCTCGCCTTTCCCTACGTGCAAAATCTCTACGATGTTCCCGCATATGTCACAGCGGTATACCTGCATTTTTTCCATCAGTATTTCCCTCCTTCTCATTTTTAAGTTATTTTACTTGACTTCAATCCCCTGAAAAATTATTTCCTAGGAAATAGCTTTGAATTCCTTCAAAACCTCTACCCAAGAAAAATCAAGGGAGTCTACCGGGGCTATACTTTCCTGATATTTTTTATTTCGACAACTTTTTCCGGTTTCCTCCCGCTTCAAAATATATTTTCGCAATATTATTCCAGTTTGAGGCTTCCTCGGAAAACTATCCCGGTTTATTTTGGGGAGGTCGAGGACCAAAATACTGGTAGTAGTGAACTTCCAGCCTCCCGTTGTAGAGTTTCCTCCTTTTGGAAGCCTTTTTGCCAAAGAGTTTTTCTACTCCAGGGACCGAAGAAAGGAGGTAAACAGACCAGGTGGAAAAACGTTCCAGGAAAATCTTCCCCATCTCCCGATACAAAGGTTCAATATGGGATGATTCCCCCGACCTTTCCCCGTAAGGAGGGTTACATATAATCTTCCCGTATTTTTCTTCCGCGAACAACTCCTGCACCGGTTTAACTTCCCATTTAAGGGCATGAGCAACCCCCGCCCGGGCTGCATTGCGCCGGGCCAAACTCACTGCCCCCTCCGCAGCATCCGAACCACCAATACTAAGGGGGGGTTGGGAGAAAGCTTTTTC
>CAZXDQ010000182.1:0-4621 GCA_964639405.1 uncultured Syntrophomonadaceae bacterium
AATAGGCAACCCTGCTTCCTCCAATACTCCTGTAAATTAACAGTCAATGTTTCTAAATCCAATACCTTACCCCCTTTCCACCTAATTGCTATCTCGGCATCCATTAATTACCAAAAAACTCCCGTCCCTATAGATCCCTATAGGGACGGGAGTTTACCCGCGGTTCCACCCTATTTGGCCTGCGGTGGCCCTCTTTTAATACCCATGGCTCCGGAAGTCCCCTTGCCGTGAAATTACCAGATTTTTACCGTTACCGGTTAGCTTATAATTTTTTAATGGCACGGCTTTATCTTCCTTCTTCGCCTGCACTATAATTTTATATTAAATTACCAAAAGAAAAAGTTAGAGTCAAGACGCTCTACCATAAAAGTAAATATTGGCATCAATATGAAACAATAGAATCATTTTAAGCTTTGCAAGAACTTTAAAGAGGTACCTGGAGGTATTTCCAGATGGTACTCTAAAAAAGAAAGATTGATCTTTTTTAGCTCTTTTAACTGCCTATTAGATGCTTTTAATCGCGGTAAGTTTTGCAAAGAGCTTTCTTTTAGAAAATCAATCAAGGAAGCTGTGCCTGGTGAAATCGAAAAAACATCTTTGCCATCCCTGCCACAGGTCTGACAAACCATACCTCCTGCTTTTACGCTAAAATACTTCAAGCTCCCTCGTTGTAAACATTTTACGCATTCCTTCAATTGAGGGGAACTTCCTTCCCAGTGAAGGAGCTTCAGTTCAAAAAATCGGGCTAAAAGGTCGTCTCCCCCCTGGCGGTCCAAATAACGCCAGCTATAAAGTAACAGCCTCGCTATTTCCGGAGCGGGCTCTTCTTCTACCAATAACTTCCTGACCAGTTCTGCAAAATAAGCAGCATAAGCATATCTTAAAGGTTCATCATGGAAAGCGGAGAATTTTTCTTTAACTTGAGCCTGGGTAACTGTATAAAGGCTCTTTCCTCTATAGAGGGAAAAATGGGAATGAGTAAACAAATCCACTCCCGATGCCAGTTTGCTGCTAGTTTTACGAGCACCCTTGGCTATTCCGCTAACCTTACCTTTTTCCCAGTTAAAAAAATTAAGATAACGGTCCGCATCGGATTACGGATTGCTCTTCAACACCAGGGCTTCGGTGTTGCAAGTTTTCATCCCTTTCCTCCCTTAGTTATGCATCTTATCCAAAAATAAACTTCTCTAATTGCTAGCCAAGCCCCTATAAATAGAAAAACTTACATATTAAAAAAATTACAAAGGCATGTTGCCGTGTTTCTTAGGGGGTCTCTTTTCTCTTTTAGAATATATTGCTTCCAGGGATTTTAACAGATGATGACGGGTATTTCGAGGATCGATTACGTCATCGATCCAGCCCCTAGAAGCAGCGATATAGGGATTAGCAAATCTGTCACGGTATTCTTTAGTAAGCCTCTGCCGCTCTTGTTCTGGATTTTCTGCCTTTTCTATTTCCTTGCGATATACAATGTTCACCGCTCCTTCCGGGCCCATTACTGCAATTTCTGCAGTAGGCCAAGCCAGGGATATGTCTGCACCCATAGCCTGGGCATTCATTGCCAAATATGCACCTCCATATGCCTTGCGCAGTATGAGGGTCACCTGGGGCACTGTCGCTTCAGCATACGCATAAAGCACCTTGGCACCGTGCCTAATTATTCCCCCCCATTCCTGGTTTATCCCCGGCAGATATCCCGGCACATCCACCAAAGTAATAAGGGGTATATTGAAACTGTCACAAAAACGGACAAAGCGGGATATTTTGTCAGAAGAATTGATGTCCAGACAACCTGCCATAATAGATGGTTGATTGGCCACTATTCCCACTGGCTGTCCTTCTAAATGAGCAAAACCTACTACCGCATTAGTGGCATACTTGCGGTGAACTTCCAGAAATCGGCTGCCGTCTACCACTCTTTTAACAATATCCCTTACATCGTAACCTTTGTTAGGATCATCAGGGACCAAACTAAGAAGTTCTTCCGCATCTAATTGAGGCTCCTCTGCTTCTATCATGGGGGGATCTTCCACGTTGTTATCAGGCAAATACTGCAGCAGTAGTTTAACCCTTTCCAGGCATTCTTCCTCACTCTCATCCTGAAAATGAGCGACCCCGCTGGACTGATTGTGTGAAAGAGCTCCTCCCAGTTCCTCCTGAGAGATTTCTTCTCCAGTTACTGCTTTAATTACCTGAGGTCCTGTTATAAACATTAAACCTGTCTTTTCTACCATAAACACAAAATCGGTTAAAGCAGGAGAATAAACGGCACCACCCGCACAGGGACCCATTATCAAAGATAACTGCGGTATAACTCCGGAATAAATGGTGTTGCGGTAAAAAATCTCCCCATAACCGTTAAGAGCGTGTACTCCTTCTTGAATACGGGCACCTCCGGAATCGTTAATGCCAATAAGGGGTACTCCATTTTTGGCAGCTAAATCCATTGCCCGACAAATTTTCTCTGCGTGCCTTTCCCCCAAAGATCCTCCGGCAACGGTGAAGTCCTGGGCAAACACATACACTTTTCTTCCCATAACATTCCCGTATCCAGTAACTACTCCTTCTCCAGGATTATCCAGTTCTACCGAGCTGGCATCGGTAAGATTCGTCTGTGCAAAAACACCCATTTCCACAAAGCTTCCCTGATCCAACAACTGCTCCAGCCTTTCTCGAGCAGTTTTTTTGCCCTTCTCTCTTTGTTTGTCCTGTTTTTCTGCCCCGCCCCCGGCTTCAATTACTTGCTTCAATTCTTTTAAATGCTGCAGTTTTTCTTCCATAGTCCTCGACAACCTCCCCTGCCAAAAAATAATCAGCTCAACTATTTGAAACCAGCCTTGTAAAGTAAATGCTCCGAGTGTATATAAGAAAAAACTTATTGTTTTCATGCTGCTTTTGTCGCTTAAGAACTTCTTTCACACAACTCCAACAGGATTCCCCCGGTAGATTTAGGATGGATGAAAGCTATCAGAGCACCCCCCGCACCTACCCGGGGTTTTTCATCAATTAATCGCACTCCTTTTTCTTTTAACGCAGCCAGCTTTTCTTCCAGATTAGTGACCTTCAAGGCTACATGGTGAACTCCTTGACCTTGGCTTTGTATAAACTTCGCCACCGGACTATCTTCAGAAACAGGCTCTAAAAGTTCCAGTTTGCTCTCTCCCGTTGGTAGAAAGGCGACTTTTACTTTTTGTTCTTTCACCTCTTCTCTGCCCGCATCTTCCAGCCCCAGCTGATCTCGGAAAAAGCTTAAACTTTCCTCCAAATCCCTAACCGCTATCCCAATGTGATCCAATCGGTGATCAGGCCCCACTTGCAGGCACCTCCTTTATTCTTCCGGCTAAACTCCGGAATTTTCTTCTTTCTCAAAACAGCTGTCAATAAAATTTAAGATCTCTTGGGTAGAAGAGCCTGGAGTAAACACTTCTGCCACCCCCGCCTCTTTCAAATGAAGAACATCTTCTTCTGGGATAATTCCACCAACAATCACTATAACATCTTCGGCTCCTTTTTCCCGCAACATTTCCACCACCGGAGGCACCAACTGCATATGAGCTCCCGACAGGATACTTAGGCCTACCACCTGGACATCCTCTTGCAGAGCAGTTTCCACAATTTTTTCCGGTGTCTGGCGCAAGCCTGTATAAACTACCTCCATGCCTGCATCCCTCAAAGCCTGAGCGATAACTTTAGCTCCCCGGTCATGGCCATCTAGCCCTACTTTCCCTACCAACACCCTGACTGGCATGGAAGACATTACCTTTACCTCCTTCCTCCGTAGAATACTTCAACCAAACCCCAAAACTCTTTCGGGGAGACCCTGCAAAAATAATCATTTATCACTTCTGGTAACCGCGTTTTTATTGGTGTAAAAAATTATAACATTTCCGCCTGAAACTCTCCCAAAACTTCTCGCAGGACACCACATATTTCCCCGGTAGTAGCATAAGCCTTTACTGCTTCCAAGATAGGTGGCATGAGGTTTTCGGTGCCCTCAGCTGCTTCCCTAAGCTTCTGCAATGTTTCCTCTACCTTGTGCTGGTCCCTTTCTTCCCTAGTGTTCTGTAATCTCTGAATCTGTCTTTCGGACATGGCTGGATCTACTTTTAATAAATTAACGGGATAGTCTTCTTCAGTAATGAATTGGTTAACACCTATCACTACCTTCTCACCCTGCTCTACTTCCTGTTGATAACGATAAGCACTCTCCTGGATCTCTTTTTGAATGTATCCCTTTTCAATAGCACTTATAGCTCCTCCCATTTCATCTATCCGCTGCAAGTAAGAATCCACTTCTTCTTCCAACTGATCGGTTAGCTTTTCCAGAAAATAAGAACCTCCTAAAGGATCTACCGTGTCGGTAACTCCAATTTCATAGCCTACCACTTGTTGGGTGCGCAAAGCAAGGAGGGCAGAGTGAGCGCTGGGTAATGCCAGGGCCTCATCCCGAGAGTTAGTATGCAAAGATTGAGTCCCCCCCAGCACAGCGCTTAAAGCCTGGTAAGCCACCCTGACTACGTTTACATCGGGTTGTTGGGCAGTAAGACTACATCCAGCTGTCTGGGTATGGAAACGAAGCATTTGGGAGCGAGGATTTTCAGCTCCAAATCGTTCCTTCATT
>CAZXDQ010000183.1:0-4594 GCA_964639405.1 uncultured Syntrophomonadaceae bacterium
GGTCTTCCCTCCTGGCGGGGAGTTCTTCTTTCATGATTTTTTCCGCCGCAGATTGCATGGAAGGGTCAATAGTGGTATAGACCTCCAGGCCACCTTTGTGCAGCAATTCCGGTTCCCTTATAGCGATTTCCTCTAATTCCTGATTCATGATCTGTTCCACCAGGTAATTGCTATCCCTGGGAAGGGCGGGGCTTTCTCTGTAGTTGAGCTCCTGGAGCAAAGCTTCCCTTCGTTCTTCTGCAGTTATATAATCTGCTTCCTCCATCAATCGGAGGACACTTTGCTGTTGCCGGTGGGCAGCTTCTTTATCGATGAAAGGAGAGTAATAGCCTGGACCTTGGGGTAATCCAGCCAACACCGCTGCTTCTGCCAGGGACAAGTCGGCCGCAGGCTTGTCGAAATAAAGATGGGAGGCTTCCTCAATGCCGTAAGTAGAATGTCCGAAGTAGATGGTGTTAAGGTACTTTTCCAAGATTTCGTCTTTGGTGTAACGATGTTCCAGCCGCACGGTAAGGACAGCTTCTTCCAGCTTTCTCCACCAGGTCCGATCGTGGGAAAGATAGAGGTTTTTAGCCAATTGTTGGGTGATAGTACTTCCACCTTGGGTGATTTCCCCCTGGCGCAGGTTTTGATAGGCTGCCCGGGCAATGCCCGCCAGGTCGAACCCGTGATGCTCCAGGAAACGCCGATCTTCCACCGCTAAAAAAGCTAGGAGGGCTTCTTCTGCAACTTCCTCCAGGGAGATCTTGGTGCGGTTTTCTACAAACTGGGTGGTCATTAGTTCTTCGTCTTGATAATAAAAGCGGGAAGTTTGGGGCTGTTCTATCTCGGGCAAGGTATCCCCTCCGAAAACTACCGCAGCGAAAAGGCCAAGCCCTCCCAGGAAACTGATTATAAAAACTGCCACCAGCGAAATCAAAAACTTGGATCGGGGATGATTAAAAGGGGTCATGATATTTTTCCTTCTTCACCTTTCTGTTCAATCTATCCTAAACCCTGAAGACAGGAAAAGGTATCCCGCCAAGCCGTCTTTGGCAATAGGATTGAATAGGTCAAAAACTCTTCTACCTTGATAAATCATTAACTTTTCCGATTTTATGCTGCCAGATTTTATTCTATCAGGTTTTATCCTACAAGTAGCATTAACTACTGGGTATTTCTTATAGTATAACACAATCAGGGCAATAAAATAAGTTTCCTCTGAGGCTTAGTGGCTGTGAGCAGGGGGCTCCACATTGGGGCTGACGTGAATAAAAACCTCGTCTATTCCATTAACCTGGTTCTTGATATTTTCTTTAACGGAAATCGCCAAAGAATGGCCTTCTTCCACAGTGAGCCGACCGTCTACGGCAATAACCAGATCTACTACTTGGGTGCTGCCGTAACGCCTTATCTTTATGTTCCGCGCCTTTTCCACTCCTCCAACCCTTTCTCCCGCCGCTCTGATCTGTTCTATAATATCTTTATCGGGGATAGTGTCCATCAGTTCTTCTACGGCGCTCCTCAGCAGTTTGCATCCCACCCAGATGATGAGAAAGGAAACTACCCCGGCCAGCAGTGGATCCAAAATGGGGAAGCCCCACCTGGCCCCCAAGATACCTACCAGGGCCACCAGGGAACTGAGAGCATCGGAACGGTGGTGCCAGGCATCGGCTACCAGCACGGTGCTGTTGATTCTTTTAGCCATATAATTCATATATTGATAGGAAAGCTCTTTTGCCACCAGGGAGATCAAGGCTCCCCCGATGGCTATTTCATGGGGGATCACCAATACGCCTCGGGAAATTTGGTGATAGACTGAGATTATTATGCCTATCCCGGCAGCAATAAGAAGGAGGGCTACCAATTTAGAGGCTATAGATTCTATCTTGCCGTGGCCGTATGGGTGCTCCCAGTCGGGGGGTTTGTGGGAAAGTTTTAATGCCCACAGTATGCCTCCAGTGGTTAGCACATCCGAGAGGGAATGAATAGCGTCAGCTACCAGCACGCTGCTGTTCCCCAGGATGCCGGTAACAAATTTGATCAGAGTCAAAGCTGCATTTACCAGCAGTACGTGAAAGCAAACCGCTCGGCTGTCGATGTTTTCCCTGTTCAAAAAAGACGAGGGATTAATGAGAGAGCGGGATTTTTTGGTCATAGCGGAAGGACACACCTTCAATATGAATTAAGTTAAATGAAATATTGCCCAGAATACCATAACATACCTGAAGCTTCTTGGGAACAGTTAAGAGCTTAGCACCGTTAAGAAAATGCATGGTAAGGATACCACAAGCGCAGCATAAAAGCAATTTCGTCGAGATCAAATGGCATCTATCCGCTTTGCCACCAGGGGAGGAAGGTGCTCCAGGAAGGTAAGGGAAGGTTTACTTGGCCCCTTTCATGTTTCAAGGGGAAGAGAAAAATATTCTATCCCGGAGGAAGAAGGAAGGAAAACAGGGGTAAGGAAAAAGGGAGGAAGGAGAACAGGAGGGGCAAATACTGCTTTGTTATTCCCAGGAGGAGGCGGGGGTCGGAGGTTCGTGCTTCCTGGTCATAAAGCAAGGAGCTGCCGATTATTTTTTGGGTGTTGGGTGATTATAATTTTGGAGTTGAGCATTTGCAATGGGACATACGAGAAGGAGTTGGCTCTCAGCCTGGATCTTGAACTTGCTTATAAAGGGTGCAGGAGTTGGAGGCAGGGTGTAGAAACAGAATAATAGGTGGCAAAGCCAATATGATAAGCAGATTAACCGGGTGAGGCATTTTGCGTAAACCAAATCGAAACCAATCGAACAAAAAGCTGCACTTTTTTGGTAGGCTCTTTAAAAAAACTGTTGATATGGGGCTCATACATTTCCAAAAATCCCTCAAAAATGAATGCAGATAACGGGACAAAGTAGGCAGTCAAGAAAATTAAAGCTACCAACCACACCTTTTAAAAGAGTCTTTTGGTATAATTAGCCTGACTGGTGATTAGGGAGAGGAAAAGGTCGGGGCGCTTGGGAATACTAAAACACCCTTGAGGTGGAAGGGCAGCTGCCCATCCTGTTTTTTTATAAATACGGTTAAACACTGGCAGGAGAAGGTCAAGTTAGAGAATAGGGGAGCGTGAAAAAAATGAATATGGAAACCAGAAAGAGCATTTTTAGCTTTTTGGTCGGCTTAGGGATCACCGTCTTAATTGCAGTAACCCTACCCTATCTGGGGGGTGGATGGCTATCCTGGCCGGTCACCCTTGCCCTGGCAGTGGCAGTGGGTTTTTTTGTCCGGGAGAGCATTCAACAGGAACTTCGCCTCCCCCAGCGAGGCTTGTTAAGTGTGGGGGTAGGGGTAATAATATATCTGGGGTACCAGGCCTTGCAGTGGTTCCAGGGCGGCATATGACCTGTTTAACTTGTAGCAGGGCGGTCAGCCCTTGGGGTTAAGGTACTTTTAATGGGAATTGATTAGGTAAGCGGGAGTGCCTAAAGAATGGTGGTTTTATAGGGGTATAATCTATTTCAGGGCTCTAAACTAGTGGAAATATTTTTTTTGCAGGCTATCAGAAAGCAGCTCCATTAATTTTTCACTCTCATCAGGGTCCAATAAATCCAGATCTATTATCATCATTTTTCCGCTCTCTGGAGTACCGGTATAAACGAACAGCTTATTTTCTACCACCCGGAAACTCTCCAACTGGTGCAGGGGAAATTCCACCGGTCCCTCAGCCCTGGGGGTTTCTACCAGGATCCTCTTATGATCGAAGATCATTTTTCCTGCGGGTGTCTTTGCCTTTGAGGGTCGGGAAGGTTTTTTCTTGGAATTCCGGTGGGACGTAGAAGTATTCTTAGGGGAAGAGGCCTTGGAAGTGGGGGCGGGCATCTTACCCTGGCCGCTGGAAGCTAAAAAATAAATTGATAAGCTGCTGAAAATAACCAGTAGTAGTAGAGGGCCCAGCATTAACTGCCACAAAAAGAAGTTCCATTTGGCCAGATATATTAAAACCATCAAACACATTGAGGCCCCCAGCAGCATGAAGACTCCCATAATGTTCGGGAACCACCGGTCTTCAAATGGGGAATAGACTTCTCTATTTTTATCTGGGGCCCTGGGATTATCCTTTCCCACTTTTCCCCCCTCCAATTTGGTTATCTATTCGCTTCGGGCTATTTGGGGTTTCTAAATTCTATTATACTACTAAACCGGAAGAAAGTCTCCTTTTTTCTCTGGTTGCTCCGTTTTTTTGGTTCCTTTTTTCAGCTACCTCAACCACATTTTATCCTAAGGAAAAAGAGTTGGTAAAGCATAGCAGTTGCCAGTTTCCGTTTGACTGTCCAATTTTCATTTTTTCCCCCCTCACTTTATCCCACCGATATAACCTTCTGGTTCCCTTAAACCAACTGGAAGCAAGCAGAGTGAATATTCCCCCAGGACTTTCCGTCCAAGTAACTTCCATAAATTGATATATTTTACTAAAAAAAACATACAAGCAGTTTATTTTTTCGGGAAAACCGCAGCTTTGCAGCTGCCCTGGTTTTGCTGGGGGAACATACTTTCGCTCAGCAGATATTCCAGGGGACACTAAATCTGAGGGGGCATAATAGCAAAACGTATGTTCTGTTTTTTGTTCAGGGCT
>CAZXDQ010000184.1:0-4536 GCA_964639405.1 uncultured Syntrophomonadaceae bacterium
CCTTCCAGTAGCCCCATCCAGCGAAATAGTTTCTCCTTCTGGGATAACTTTATTTTCCACTAAAATCTGCCGTTTACTTTCATCTACTTCCAAACTGTCACAGCCACACACACAGGGTTTACCTATCCCTCGGGCTACCACTGCCGCATGGCTAGTCATGCCCCCTCGACTGGTAAGCACCCCTTCCGAGGCAATAATTCCGTGGATGTCATCGGGAGTAGTCTCCGTGCGAACCAGCAATACCTTTTTTCCTTCTTTAACTCTAGCTTCAGCAGTATCAGCGTCTATAACCACTTCTCCCGTGGCTGCTCCGGGAGAAGCGGGCAGTCCTTTGGCTAAGACTTCTATCTCAGCACCGGGATCAATCTGCCGATGGAGAAGTTGTTCAATACTATCGGGGGAAACACGTTGGAGAGCTTCTCGGGAAATAATCACTCCCTCTTTAACCATATCTACAGCAACTTTTACCGCTGCTTTAGCAGTTCTCTTCCCGTTGCGAGTCTGTAAAAGATAAAGATTGCCTTTCTCAATGGTAAACTCAATATCCTGCAGGTCACGGTAGTGTTTTTCCAGTTTATAACACACGTCCAAAAACTGCTGATAAGTATTGGGAAGTTCTTCCTTCATCTTTTCTATGGGCTGAGGTGTTCTGGTACCAGCCACCACATCTTCCCCTTGAGCGTTAAGTAAGTATTCGCCGTAAATTTTATTTTCTCCGGTAGAGGGATTACGGGTAAAAGCTACTCCTGTCCCGCTGTCATTACCCATGTTGCCAAACACCATGGTCTGAACGGTGACAGCAGTGCCTAAATTATCAGGAATTTTATTGGCTTTTCGATACACTTGGGCTCTAGGGGTGTTCCAAGATTCAAAAACCGCTTTAATGGCCATGAATAACTGCTCCCACGGATCCTCTGGAAATTGCTCCCCCGTACGATTTTTGATTTCTTGCAAAAATTCTTCAATAATTTCTTCCAGCGAAGAAGATTCAAGACCGGCATCGTTTATAGCACCGCTAGCTTGTTTTTTCTTTTCAATAATATTTTCAAAGAGGTGATGCTCAAGGTGTAACACCACCTCCCCAAACATTTGTATGAACCGACGGTAACAATCCAGAGCAAAACGGCGGTCCTCAATAGCCCGGGCCAAACCTTCAGTGGTTTCGCGGTTTAATCCCAAATTCAATATGGTATCCATCATACCCGGCATAGATATTACTGCCCCCGAACGGACAGAAACCAGAAGGGGGTTTGCTTGATCTCCAAATTTTTTACCCGTTTCTTCTTCCAAAACCCTCATTTTCTCTTTAACGGTTTCTACCAATCCCTGATTCAACTGATTCCCTTCTTCAAAATAACGTATGCATGCAGACGTAGTTATGCTGAATCCAGGAGGGACCGGCAATCCTAAGCTTTTCATTTCTGCCAGGTTAGCGCCTTTACCTCCTAACAAGTCTCTCATGGAAGCGTTTCCTTCCCAAAATAAATACACCTGCTTTTCCTTACTCATCTCCTAACCCCTCCTCGTAATAGATATCCAAGATTTTAGTGGCCACCTCTTCTACTGCTTTGTCAGAAACATCGAAAACCCTACAGCCTAATTTTCTCATGATTTTATCCGCATGGTCCAATTCTTCCAGGATTCTTTCCATGGAGGCATACTGGGAGTTGGAAGTCAGTCCCAGGCTATTTAACCTCTCTTGCCGGATCCTCTGCAACTGTTCAGGGTTTATGGTTAGGCCCATTATTTTTCGAGGTGGGACCATGAACAATTCTTCTGGCGGTTCCACTTCCGGTACCAAAGGAAGGTTGGAAACTTTCAATCTACGATGAGCCAGATACATACTTAATGGAGTTTTGGAAGTCCGGGAAACTCCAACTAATACCACATCAGAAAGAAGCAATCCCTTGGGATCCTTCCCATCATCGTACTTGACTGCAAATTCTACCGCCACTATTCGACGAAAATATTCTTCGTCCAGTCTCCTCACTAATCCTGGTTCTAATCGAGGGCTAGAGGGCATAATTTGCTTTAAGGCCTCCATCATAGGCCCTAACAGGTCTACTGTTAAAACACCTTTTTGAGAAGACTCCTCTTCTAAGGTATTTTTTAATTGAGGATAAACCAGAGTATAAACCACTATGGAATCTTTTTCAAAAGAGGCTTCTTCCATTACTTCATAGATTTTTTCCACATCTTTAACGAAAGGCACTTTCCGGATATCCACATGGGTGCTGTTAAACTGGCTGACCGCTGCCTGGGTAACCAGTTCAGCAGTTTCTCCCACTGAATCAGAGACTACAAAAACTACCGGCTTTTCATTACTCAAGAATCTTTTACCTCCTGTTCAGGTACTCCTTTTTACTTCAGTAAGCAAACGTATTAACAGTGATTTGTTTACACAACCCGTCACCCTAAGTTTGTTATTGGCTTCTTCTTTCACCACTGGGAGGGCATCCAACTCGAATTCAAACATTTTGACTGCCGCTTCCAAAACGTTCTCCTCAGGTTGAAGAGTTACCAGACCGGCTCCCCGGGTCATGATTACCGCCACCGGCATTTGATGCAAATTGGAATCCCCCAGAGAAGCTTTCAACAAGTCTTTTTGCGAAGCCAATCCCTTTAAGGAGCCCTCCTCATCTACCACCAAAAGAGCATTCGTCTCCTCCAAAAATAAAGTAACCGCAGCGTCATAAATGGACGTCTGCTCCCGTACCACTACCGGCACTGATTTAATATCCTCTACTTTTATTTTCTCAAAATACTCTGCGCAAAAATGTTGATTTTCTTTTCCCGCATAGTAATAACCAACCCGAGGACGAGCTTCCAGCAGTCCAGAAGTGGTGAGGATAGCTATATGGGGACGGAGAGCTGCCCGAGAAATATTCAACCGGGAAGCAATATCCTCTCCAGAAATAGGACCAGCTTCTTTAACTATTTCCAGAATCTCTTTTTGTCTTCTGTTTAGTTCAATTAGTTCCCACTCTCCTGCAAAACATTCAGGCTACCCTAATTTTTATTTTGGGCTAATATTGTATATACTATATAAACTGCTTCAGTTCCTGCCTGGTTAATAAATTTAATACCCTTCTTTAAGGAGAAGTAAGATAAGAAAATTCGGCGTAAAGGTTAAAAAGCCGTTTTACCTCCACTAATAGGGAGAGTCGATTCCGTCTTGAACTTTCCTCTTCCGTCATCACCATAACTTCATCAAAAAACTGATCTATTACCGGTGTCATTCCAGCCAAACTCTCTAACGCTCCTTGATAGTCTTCCCTCTTTAAAGCTTCCTGCACTTCTTTTTGGGTGTCCTGAGTTTTCTGCCATAATATTCTCTCTGTTTCTTCCTGAAAGCAACTTGCATCCAATTTAAACGAAGCGTCGGCCTTTCGAGCCAAATTATTGACTCTGGTATAACCTTCCACCAAAGCCCCCCCTAAATCGTTTTTCAAAAACTGCTCCAAAGTTTGGGCTTTGCGAAATAGAGAGGGGATATCTCCATAAGGAACTGCCAATAATGCTTCCATAGACGAATAAGAGATACCTTTATCCTGCAACAAATAGCTTATTCGTTGTTCTATAAAATCCCTTAAAGAATTCCTGGTTTCTTGATCATTTTCTAGAGGCTCAACTTCCTCTTCAGTATTTAATTCAAATGCATCTTGAATAATTTCATCCAGAAAAAGATCTAACTCGCTCTCCAGTATAACATTTATTATTCCTTGAGCCTGCCTCCGAAGGGCGTAGGGATCTTGAGAACCGCTGGGTTGAATGCCTACTTTGAAACATCCCGCTAATGTATCCATCTTGTCTGCTACCGAAACCAGTGCACCTTCTGCGGTTTTGGGAAGCGCATCCTCTGCAAAACGAGGCAGGTAGTGTTCCCTGAGAGCTAGGGCAACTTCCGGTTTTTCTCCGCTTTGGAGGGCGTATTCTTCTCCAATAATCCCCTGTAACTCGGGAAATTCCCCCACCATGTTAGTAAGAAGATCAGCTTTACACAAATAGGCTGCCCTTGCAGCTCTCTCTATCTGCTCCTCGTCCAGTTTCCAGCCTCTTCCCCACCTGCGCACCATTTCAGTCACCCGTAATGTTTTATCGTATAGGGTCCCTAATTTCTCTTGAAAAAGCATTTCCTTAAGGCCGTGAACATAATCGTCCAGGGGCCTCTTTAAGTCCTCCTGGTAAAAAAATTCAGCATCCGCCAATCGGGCATCTAATACCTTCTGGTAACCTTTTTTTATATACTCAGTGTAGAGGTTATTGCTTACTCCTAAAAAGTAAGGTTTAATTTCTCCTGAGTTATCCACCACTGGGAAATATCTTTGATGGACTTCCATAGTAGTAATCAAAACCTCCTGGGGAAGTTTTAAATAACTTTCAGAAAACCTCCCCCAAATAACCTCAGGATATTCCACTAAGTAATTGACTTCTTCTAATAGATCTTCTTTAATTAGAGGGGATCCTTGACATTCCCAGGCTTTCTCTTTCAATTTATTTGCTATACATTCTCTTCTTTCTTCAGGATCTACCATA
>CAZXDQ010000185.1:0-4399 GCA_964639405.1 uncultured Syntrophomonadaceae bacterium
AGAAATTCTTCCAAGGACAGGGGGGCTGCTTCTTGACAAGGTCCATACTGTAAGTGGAAATAAGTAACGAATAAAAAGCTGGATATACCAGTGGAAATCAGGTAGATGAGAATAACTACTATTACATATCCCAGGGCTCCTAATTTATTTTTCATAGTTTCTTTTAACCTCCTATCAAAAATAAAACCAGTATTATACCAACGAGGAGTATAATTTATGGAAACAAAGGTGTCAATAAGCAGCTCGCTCAATTACAGCTCAGTTCAAGGAGGTTTCCTTGTTAGTCGTCCCCGGAACATACTCCTGTAAGCCATCAACTAGGACGGAAAAGTGGCAGTGGACATGTTGCAAGGAAAGAAGGATGGGGAGTCTGCCTTCTGGATGCGAAACGGCTCCTGCGTCAAATGGCCTCTGGGGGAGACCTCGGCAGCAATCTGTGTATTGGATGCGTGAAACTGGAGAGCAGCCTTTACCTACTGTTACAGGTAGAAAAAAAGGGGGTTTCTTACGGTGGCGGTCCTTAACCGGATGGATCTGGCTTAGGAAAAGGGCTACCAGAAAGAACTAAAGTCCTCTCCCGGGAAGTGGGAGCTTATGTTATCTCCACCGTAGCGGTGACCGGAGAAAGAATAGACGACTCAAAGACACCCTCAAAAAAATTTTACTAAAATAAAAGAAAAAATACTAACCTGGAAAAATCAATGAGTTTGCGTATGGTATTCTTTAGGAAGTATAGGTATTGGCTTTGAAGATTTTTTCATGATTTTACCCTTCTGATGGTTAGATTTTCCATCTTCTTGAACAGTAAAATAGCCGGCCAGCATTCTCGGCGTACAGGTTTACTATAATTCAAAAACTTCGAAATGAATTCTATTCCGGGACACGTTTAATGCTAATAATTCGCCCTGCACAGCACGGCTCATAGCTGGTGGTCCACAAACGAAGAATTCCTTTTCAGGCAAACCTGCAAGATATTTTTGTAACAGCTTGGTGTTTATTCGTCCTTGCTCGCCTGTCCAGTCTTTCTGTCCCGACATAACCAGTACAGCTTTAAAATCAGGCATTTCTTGTTCCATCTTTGCTAGTTCATCTCGGAAGAAGAGGTTATCTTCGTTTTTGTTAGCCCAGAATAGCGTTACTCTTTTTTGCAGTTTCTTATCAAAAATATAGCGCAACATGCTTATAAAGGGAGTAATACCAATACCTCCGGCGATAAATACCAGGTCATCTCTCTCGTAGTTTAAAAAGCTGAACACCCCATAAGGGGCGTCTAAATATGCCAGGTCCCCTTCACGGGTGTTTTTTATAGTTGATGTAAAGTCCCCAAGTTCTTTGGGTGTAATGGAGATGTGTTCTTGGGTAGGACTGGAGGAGATGGTAAAAGGATGAGAAGATGAAAGTTTGCCCCTGCGTAGCAGTTGTATCATGAGAAACTGCCCGGGGCGGTAAGAAAATTTATTTCCTGAAAGATGCAGGCTCCATATATCAGCTGCTTCCTGCTTGACCTCAACCACTTTGAAGGGGTTTTTCTTCATGTGATAGATACGGGCAAATCTGTAAATAATGATTGCTGCAAAGGCTATCATCAGGAAGAACCATAGGTAGTATAACAGGAGGTCCTGTCGTGAACTGAGGAAAAAATGTACCATAGCTACTGGAAATACCATATAATTAAACAAGTGAATATTTTTCCACACCTCGTAAGCGATATGTAGTTGTTTATAAGTTGCGGCCAAGGCTGATGTCACTGTAAAAACAGCCAGTGCTATGACCCCGAGCCAAGTAGAAAATTCGAGATCAACTTTATCGTACTGCCACCACTGATAAAGAATCATCATTATGAAGTGTAGGAAGACAAGGGCTAGGCCGATGCGACCAATATAGCGGTGGTAATTTAGCATTTTGTCAAGGCCGAATCCTGCCTCCAATAATCTAAGGCGTGAACTCAGAACAAATTGCATAAAGATAAAAATTACGCCAAAAATAGCGAATAAACTGCTTGTATGTCTTAAGTAGCGTAAATCAAATGGACCGGGAGAGCTCGAGTGTATCCAGGAATAGAGAGCTATTAACAAAAGAATAGCAAAGAAAGACCAAAACTTGATTATTTTCACGAGAAACACCATCCGTTTGCCAAAGAATTCTAATAATTTCAATCACCTTCTATCGCTGCTGGTGCCAGGTGGGTTTTCCCGCATTGCATTTCCACTGGGGGACGGCGGAAAATTGATGGGCTCAACACAATTGCATTGGCAACCGTAAATAACCCCGGGTTCCCGAGTACCTACCGATAGGAGGTATGGAGTAGCTGCGAGAGCATTAAAGGCGGGGTCTCTCCGGCTGTTTTGTCATAAATCTAGTATCTGTGGTGAGAGTGCCCGCCGTCCCTTGCTTCATGAAATTGGCCTGGCTCACATATTCAAGGAGCTGAGTAAGTTAATAAAGAATGGGGTCAGAGCATCTAGTTATCCTTGAAAATGCCCCATGCTATACTGCTAAACCATCTAGCCATATATATTTGAAATCTTGAGGTGTTCACTTTCAATTTCTGCAATTGCCTGAAATACCTCTTTAACTCTTGCTTCTGGTGCACGCTCTGCCACCGAGAGATAAAAATTAGCCGCGCGTTTTTCCCTGCCATTAGCTTCTTTAAAGTTTTCCGCATCACTCTCAGAACACTCCCCCTCCGGAGGAGAGGGTTCTTCTATACCCATCATGGTACAGAGAAGTTCGGCATGTTCTGCTTCTTGCTTGGAAAGGCGCTTAAAAATCGCCCGAGTAAAGTTACTTTCCGCTTTATTTGCAGCACAACGATAAAAAGACATATTTTTTAATTCAAGCTGCAGTGCATCTTCACAGTCCTTGCGGCTTTGTTTGGAAAGATCTACAGCACCATCAGCAACATGCATGGCGGAGGGCACCAGATAAATTTCATTAGCCCCGCAAAACGGACAGCGGTCCGGCTGCAACTTTCCGAGATAAGTTTCCCCGCAAATAATGCAAGTAAATGGATCCATTATAATCTCCTTTCATTTTAGAATTTGGTATTAAGGCACCTTCAAAAATTCGTCTTTGTCAGTACCTTAAAAATATTCTAACATAAAATCGTGTCCGGTGAGTATGGAAAATTGCTAAATAGTACTAAAAAACAGAAGGATTTTGCAACAAGAAAAAAGAATAAAATATTGTATAAAAAGGAGCCATATGAAAATGAGTAAAGCAGGAGCAAAAAGAGGATGGAATTTTGACAACAGTTATGCGCATTTGCCCAGCTCTTTTTTTTCCGTAATTAAACCAACCCCGGTGACTTCACCGCAGTTGATCATTCTCAATTGCCCGTTGGCAGAATCTTTAGGGTTAGATATTCAGGAACTGCAAGGAGAAGAAGGGATAGCAGCCCTTGCCGGGAACCGGGTTCCTGAAGGGGCGTTCCCCCTTGCTCAAGCTTATGCAGGGCATCAATTCGGGAATTTTACCATGTTAGGGGACGGCCGGGCACACTTGCTTGGCGAGCAAATTACCCCTTCCGGCAAACGCTTTGATATTCAGCTAAAGGGGTCAGGTAAGACACCTTACTCCCGCGGTGGTGACGGACGGGCGCCGCTGGGGCCGGTGCTTCGTGAATACATTGTAAGCGAAGCCATGTATGCCTTAGCTATTCCTACCACCCGCAGCCTGGCAGCAGTAACTACAGGTGAACCGGTATTTCGTGAAAAAAAGCTACCCGGCGCTGTGCTTACCCGGGTTGCAGCCAGCCACTTGCGGGTGGGGACCTTTGAATACGTTTCACAATGGGGAACCGAGGAGCAACTCCGCACCCTGGCAAATTATGCCCTGCAAAGGCATTTTCCGGAGGTGGAAGCTGAAAACTTTTACTTACTGCTGCAGGAAGTAATCAGACTCCAGGCAGAGCTCATTGCCAAGTGGCAGTTGGTGGGCTTTATTCATGGGGTAATGAACACTGATAATATGGCTTTAAGTGGAGAAACCATTGATTATGGCCCCTGCGCCTTTATGGATACTTATGATCCAGCTACTGTTTTTAGTTCCATTGATCATTATGGTCGTTATGCTTACGGCAATCAGCCTAAAATTGCCGCATGGAATCTGGCGAGATTTGCTGAAACTCTGCTGCCTCTGCTGCATACAGACAGGGAGCAGGCTGTACAATTGGCCAGGGAAGCGCTTTCAGGTTTTGATCAACTGTATCGTTACCACTGGCTTACAGGAATGAGATCTAAACTGGGAATTTTTAACGAAGAGGAGGAGGATGAATCCCTCATAGCGGACCTCCTCAGCATGATGCAGAAGTATAAAGCAGATTATACTAATACCTTCCGGAGTCTTACCATTGACCAAATACAGGATACAGACCTTTTCGATAGTCCGGAATTTAAGC
>CAZXDQ010000186.1:0-4398 GCA_964639405.1 uncultured Syntrophomonadaceae bacterium
GGCTAACCAGCTTCCCAGAATAGCGAGGCTCTCCACAGTGAAAAACCCGCTCCCACGGCACTTTGACCTGGTCGAAAATAACCATGGAGGTTTCCCGCTGGCCGAACAAAGGATTGCCCAACTCTTCAATGTCTTCAGCCAACTCCCGCTCGGCAGAAAAGGGATTGTACTGACACACGAAGGTTACCCCTGGAGCGTCCGTGGGAGTTGCGAAAGCCAGGGACCGGTCCTCCTCCCCTTCGGACCTGCCTCCCTGGGGTAAAACTATCAGTTCGTGGCTGGCAAAGGCGCCACTTATGTTAATCTTGGATCCTTCAACCACAATCCCTTCCTTGTCCTGGCTTACCACCCTCAGGGAAAGATAAGGATTGGGCCAATCCTGGGGCTTTTCATCCCTCCTGCCTCTGGCTTCAGTAAGGGCGCCTGCCACCGAAAGATCCTGCTCTTGCACCATTTTCAGGTAGTCCATAAAGCGGGGATAATATTCGGTGCCCAGATCCCTATCCATCTCCCAGGTGGTAGCAGCCAAAGCATGCATAGCATCGTAACCAACACAACGGTAGATACAGGTCCCCAGCCTTTCCGAAGTAAAAGTTCCCGCTTCCGCCTTTTTTATTAAATCTTCAGGGCTAGAGCTTAGGTGAGTGTAACGATTAACTGTATCCCCGGTAACTGGGGAGTAACAGGTCATCACCTCCTGGTGTTGAGGATCTTGGGCCCACTGGTAACTGGCTTTGTTGGCTTCCACCACCGTCCTGGTCACTTTGTGCTGGGTAATATCATCAACTCTTTTGCCATCCATAAATACCTTTGGCTGGCGTTCTTGCAAGCTCTTTTCAAATTCTTCCGGCTTCATCAATCCCATAAATCTACCACCCTTTCGGATAAAACCATTTTTTTCGCCTGGATAATTCTTGTTAACAAATCTTTTTAAGACAGGAGTTCCCGGGCTATAATCAGCTTTTGTATCTCGTTGGCTCCCTCGTATATCTGGGTTCCTTTAACATCCCGCATCATCCTTTCCACCGGCGCTTCTTTGCAGTAACCATAACCCCCCACCAACTGCACGCATTCGGTGGTCACCTGCATACTGGTGTCGGTGGCAAATTTCTTCGCCATAGAAGCTTCTTTGGAGTGAGAAAGCCCGGAAGACTTAAGCCAGGCCGCCCGGTAGACTAGCAGCTGAGCCGCTTCCAGGGCGGTAGCCATATCCGCTACCTTGAACTGGAGCCCCTGCTGCGCCGCCAGAGGTTTCCCAAATTGATGTCTTTCCTTGAGGTATTTCAGGGTATAATCCAGGGCCCCTTCCCCTATGCCTACCCCCTGGGCTCCTATAGAAATTCTACCCCCTTCCAAAAGCCCCATAGCCACAGCAAACCCCTGGTTCTCTTCGCCCAGGATATTCTCTTTGGGGACTTTGCAGTTGTCAAAGTACAATTCACAGGTGGGAGAAGCATGTAGCCCCATCTTCTCTACCGGCTTGCTGATGGTAAAACCCGGGGTGTCCTTCTCCACCAGCAGGCAGGTCACTCCTTTGCCTTTGGGTTGTTCGGGATCCGATTTTACAAAAGTGCAGTAAGTGGTTGCCACCCCTCCGTTAGTAATAAAAACTTTGCTTCCATTCAGCACCAGGTGATCTCCTTGATCCTCAGCAGTGAGGCGGATGGAAGCGGCATCTGACCCCGCATCGGGTTCGGAAAGGGCGTAAGCTCCCACTATCTCGCCTTCTGCCAGGGGCTTCAAGTATTTTTCTTTAAGCCGTTCGCTGCCGTACAGGTAAATGCTCATACAAGCCAGTCCGGTATGCACAGCCATAATCACACTGGTGGAAGCACAAACTTTAGCCAATTCTTCGCAGAATATGGCGAAGGTGAGGTAATCGCTGCCTCCGCCCCCGTATTCTTCGGGTATGGGAATAGCAGTAAGCCCTAGCTCCGCCATTTTCTTAAAATTATCTTCGGGAAAGCGGTGCTCTCTATCCAGTTCAGCAGCCACCGGCTCTACCTCTTTTTCACAGAATTTTCGAATCATATTTTTGAACATCTGCTGCTCTTCATTGAGCTGGAAATGCATCCGGCATACCCCCTTTCTGTAGTAAATGTTAAAGGCAAAATTGCTTTATCCAACCTGGATCAGCAGGGCATCCCCCTGGGCTTGCCCGGAGCAGATGCCCGCTATTCCCAAACCCCCTCCCCGGCGCCTCAATTCCAGGGCCAGAGTCATAGCTATGCGAGCACCCGTGGCTCCTATAGGATGGCCAAAAGCAATGGCGCCTCCGTTGGGGTTAACTTTTTCTTCCATTTCCGCATCGGCCATACCTAATACCTTCTTTCCACTGGTAAGAGCTACTGCAGCAAAAGCCTCGTTTATTTCTATAACTTCCATCTGGTCCAGGGAGTAGCCTTTCTCCGCCAACAATTTTTTGATAGAAAGGCCGGGCACAGTGGCAATATACTTGGGTTCCTGGGAAACTTCCGCATAACCCAGCAGGGTGCACAGAGGCTCTATTCCCAGTGCTTCTGCTTTTTCTTTGGACATCAGCACCGTCGCCGCTCCATTGTCGTTGATACCAGGAGCATTGCCGGCAGTCACCGTGCCCTGGGGATCGAATACAGGGGGAAGCTTAGCCAAAGCTTCGTAGGTGGTGCCAGGCCTCGGTTCCTCATCAGTTTGGAAAATCGACACCCTTCCTTTCCGGTCTTTGATCTCCACCAGAAAGACCTCTTCATCCAGCCTTCCTTGGTTAATGGCAGCTTCTGCCCTGTGCTGACTGCGCAGCGCCCACTGATCCTGTTCTTCTCTGGAAAGGCCAAATTCCTGGGCCACCTCCGAACCGTTAACCGCCATGTGCTGCTGATGAGTAGCGCACCACAGCCCATCCCAAACCATCAAATCCAGCACAGAGGTTTCAGGCGCCGCCATGCGCCTACCCCACCTCATATGGGGCAATCCGTAGGGAGCGTTGCTCATGCTTTCCATGCCGCCGGCCACGCAAATCTCCGCTCGTCCCGACTGGATTCTTTCCCATGCCAAATCCAGGGCTTTAATTCCCGAAGAGCACACCTTGTTTACACTGATGGCCGGGGTTTCCACCGGAAGCCCTGCTTTCATGGCTGCCTGCCTGGCGGGCACCTGTCCGCAGCCTGCAGATACCACGTGCCCCATGTACACATAGTCCACTTGCTCCGAAGCTACCCCTGCTCTAGATAGAGCCTCACCAATAGCCAATGCGCCCAGTTCCACCGCACCAAAAGGCTTTAAGGAGCCGCCAAAAGCTCCTATAGGAGTTCTGGCGGCTCCCACCATAACTACTTCCCTCATTTATTTGCTTATCCCCCTTTCTGAATATACATTGCCATCCTTACCAAGCTATAGTTTAGCCATCTCTATTTCATTTTCCACTGCGGATCTCTTTTCTGCAGAAAAGCATCCACTCCTTCATGGGCATCTTCAGTGGAGCACAGGAGAGCAAAATGATGATTAGTCGCTTCCAGGGCTTTTTCATAAGTCAGATCCGACATAGCGTAAAATGACTTTTTACCCCACTGAAGGGCTAAAGGACTCTTGGCAGCTAAGTTCGCCGCCAGGTTCATGGTTTCCTCTTCCAAATTTTCTTTAGGAGTCACTTTATTGATCAAACCGATTCTTTCCGCTTCCTCAGCTTCGATGAGTTCCCCGGTTAGGAGCAATTCCAATGCCTTTTTTTTGCCCATATGGCGATACAGCGGAACCGCCGGACCCATACAGAATAAACCTACCTTCACCGCTGTAGCTCCAAATCGGGCCCCTTCGGCAGCTACCGCAAGATCAGCTGCTGCCACTAATCCGATGCCGTTAGCAATAGCCAGGTCCTGCACCGAAGCAATAACCGGCTTTCCCATGCTGGCTATAGTATGGCACATTTTCTCCATCAAGTCTGCCCATTCAAGGTATTGAGAAGGAGATTTTCCTTTGAGCTCATTGATATCAATGCCAGCGCTAAAGGCCTTACCCTCTCCCTTTACTACTATTACCCGGATATCCTCTTCACCCTCCAACTCCTCCAAAGCCTGGTTTAACTCGGCAGCCAGAGCAGAATTAAAGGTGTTGAGCTGCTCGGGGCGATTCAATATGATAACACCTATTCCGTCTTCTCTTTCCAGCAGGAGATTTTCATAATTCGCACCTTTCCCAACCATAATCACTCCTCCTCCCCAACTTCTCCTCTCCTAAACAAAGGTCCTCTTTTTAATTGTTACTACTCATGCCGTTAAAAAGCGAAGATGGTCAAGTTGCTAAGGGCGGAGTGACTGTCAACGAGATATAGAAGTAGCCGACGAAGCCTTGCCCGGTAGCAGACGGTCACCTGGTTTAAGTGCCGCCTCCACCCGGAGCCGGTACTACCACTGCATCTTTTTA
>CAZXDQ010000187.1:0-4373 GCA_964639405.1 uncultured Syntrophomonadaceae bacterium
CCAAAGAGATGCGGGATTCCCTGCTGAAAAAAATCATCTACACCCAGGAAGAAGAGAGGCAGCGCATTTCCCGGGAACTCCACGATGAAACCGGCCAGACTTTGAGCACCCTGATGATCTCCCTGCAGCTGTTGGAAGACTCCCGGGACCGGGAAGAATTCAAGGAGAGGTCCCAAGAGTTTCGCAATCTGCTGCAACAATCTTTGGAACAAGTGCGCCTGATGGCCTGGAGGCTTTCTCCTACCCCTTTGACTGACCTGGGCTTGCAGGCTGCCCTGGAATCTTTCGCCAAAAAATACCGGGAGCACACCAATTTAGAGGTGGAACTAGATATCCAGGGACTGGAAGAAAAGAGAATACCTTCGGAGATCGAAGCTTCCGTTTATCGCATTATCCAAGAGGCCCTGACTAACGTTTCCAGGCACGCCCAAGCTCAAAATGTTAATATCAGGGTAGCAGTGGAAGGCAGCACATTGAGCGCTGCCGTTAACGACGATGGAGTGGGCTTTGCCGCGGAAAGTTCAGGAAGGGAAGAATCCCCCCAGGGTTCCGGAGAAAGCCTGGGGTTGACTTCCATGCAGGAAAGGGCATCCCTGGTGGGAGGAACTTTCCAAATTCATTCTGCCCCCGGGAAAGGCACTACCATCCAGGTGGAGATCCCCCTTACCGAAGAGCAAAGGGAGGTAGAAGAGCAAGAGGAAAAAGAGGAAGGTGGAAAAAATGACGGATAAAACCATTAACGTAATGCTGGTAGATGATCATACCCTGTTTCGCTCGGGGTTAAAAGCTCTGTTGGAGAAAGAAGAGGATATAGGCACCATAATAGACGCCGCCGATGCCGAAGAAGCCCTGGAAGCCTTGAATCATCACCCAGTGCACGTAATCCTGATGGATATTAATCTCCCCGGGATGGACGGACTGGAGGCTACGGAGCGCATAAAAGAGAGGCAGCCTTTCGTCAAAATAATTATGCTGACTATGTACGACGACGAGCCCTACCTGATGAAGGCCCTAGAAGCCAACGCCTCCGGTTACCTGCTTAAAGAAGCTGCCAGCACCGAGCTGGTCTCTGCCATCCGATCAGTAATGGAAGGAGAGATGGTGATCCCCCCTTCCATGGTAAAAGCCCTGGTAAGCGGCAGTTTAAAAGGGAAAGAAGAAACTGCGGAAGCTATTCCGCAAAAAGACCCCTTGACCCAGCGGGAAAAGGAAGTCCTTCACTACATCTGCCTGGGTTACACTAACCAGGAAATGGCAGAACTGCTGATAGTAAGCACCAAGACGGTGGAAAAGCACAAATCCAACATAATGGAAAAACTCAACTTCAGCCGCCGGCACGAACTGGTCCGCTATGCCCTGGAAAATGACCTGGTTAACCTGCGGGAGGAGCCGGGAGAAAAGGAAGAAGATTGAACTTTCCGGCGCCACCCGGCACCGCCTGTTGCATATCCCGGGAATCCCTGGCTCCTATCCTTCCTCCTATTGATTGATGCGCACTAACCATGGAGAGCAACTGTAAATAAATCCAGCCCTTAACGCGGAACCTTATTGCTGGGAAGCCCCCTCACATTTCATTCCTTGCTCCTTGGTTCCCCTTCTCCCCGGAGTTCCTGTTCCTCTTCATGAGCCACCAGGCGCTGCAAGTCTCTGTCCTCGGAAGAAACGTAATAGATGAGGCTTTGCAGTTCCAGGGTGAGATCCACGTTCTGCAAATGGATTCCGGCAGGCACCCGCAAGCTCACTGGGGCAAAATTCAAGATAGCATTTACCCCGGTCCAAGCCAGGTAATCCACTACCTCCTGGGCCACTTCGGCGGGCACGGTTAGCATGGCCACCTTCACCTGAAACCGGGAGACTACTTGGGGCAATTCAGCCAACTCCTTGATCTGCCTTTCCATAATTTCCTTTCCTATTACTTCCGGGTCCTGGTCAAAGATCCCTACCAACTCTACATAGGGGTTCTTGGTAATGGTATAGCGGGCCAAAGCTGTTCCCAGCTGCCCTGCCCCCACCAGCACAATGTTGTTCTTCCGGTGCAAACCTATAATCCGGATGATCTTGTCCCGGAGGAGCGCAATTTCATACCCGGAGCCCCGGGTGCCAAAAGCACCAAAAAAGGCCAGGTCCTTGCGAATTTGCTCCGGGGAAAAACCCGTTTCCTGGCTGAGCTGCCGGGAAGACACTATTTCTTCCTCCCGGTTCAGCATATTATCCAGGGTGCGCAGATAAACCGGCAACCTCTTCACTATTGCTTCCGGCGCCTCTTTGTACGGCATCTCTTCTCCTCCTTTCAAAATTCTCCCCCTGCCACCTGCCACAGGGGGGACGGGGTACCCTGTGACATTAAACTCCAATAATCCCCTCCAAATCAGCTTTCACCCTGTTCAGGTGCCACAGGGTACCCCGTCCCCCCTGTGGCACTTCTCTTACCAAACAAAGTAACAAGTAATACCTACCCGAAAGCGTCTTTCAATTAACCTTCTCATTGTTGTTCAAGTTAAATTGTTCCTTTTAAATTCAAGTGCTCACATTCCTTTTACCATTTACTAGCTTACCCTATCTTTTATACTTGTATACTGCTTTTCTGCAAGCAAGTTGATAATTCCTTTGTTTTTTTAGAAACTTCTAAAAAATAAGTGAAAAGGAGTACTGATTAAATTTTGTTATTAGGGTATCCCCTAATAGCGGTGAGGGAGTTTCCGAAATGGAGCCAGGAGAAAATCAGCAAAACTCCTTATGGAAAACCCCGGTTACAGAACTTATGATAAAAATAACAACATGCTTATTATCCAGGAACTTATTAGGAGCTGAAATGTGAACATTATCCCAAACCAAACAGTAAATATATTTTTCTCTAAGCTCTCCTCTGTACCAAAATAATCAACAACTGGTTACAGCCAGGAAAATTGACTAAGTCTCGCCACCATTAACTAGCATAACAATACAACTCACCGGCAAACCAAGCTAGATTGATGGGCGAAAAGGTTATATTTCTTGGTGAAAGTGAAAATTATCTTTACATAAATACTATACTTATCCTATCATATTAGTAAGCATAAGCTGTCTATCTTTAGCCAAGCTGAACCATCCAAGGAAAGCCCTACCGAACAAACCTTTAAACCCCCCATAACTTAGGAGGAATAATGATGATGAAACATTATTTTAAAATGATAGGTGTCCTCGCCCTGATGGGTGGATTGGCTGGAAGCCTGTTGAGTGGAGTACATTTGATAACTTCTCCTATCATTGAGGCCAACCGAGAAGCCCAGCAGCAGGAAACTGTTAAAGAATTCTTTCCCCAGGTGGTGGATTTCAAGCCCACCAATCCGGAAGAAGCAGCCTCCAATGAAGAAGAAGGAGAAGTGGAAGGTGAAATAGAGCAGCTGGCAGCAGAAAACGAAAATCCTATTACTCATGAAGTGGTTGGCGAGGAAGGGGACACCTACGGCTATATGCTGAGGGACACCGCTCAAGGATACGCAGGCGATATCCACTATTACGTGGGGGTAGACCAAGAAGGCTACGTGGAAGGCATTTATGTGGTTGAACACGAGGAAACTCCCGGCATCGGCGATATCATAGAAGAAGAGCATTTCAAGGAACAGTTCGTGGACAAGCATTACGAGGACAATGTAGCCCAGGAAGTAGATGCCGTCACCGGTGCCACCGTCTCTTCCCGCGCCATGGCTACTTCTATCCAAAACGCCTTGGATTACACCGCCCGCAACTACCTGGATGAGGAAGGAGTGGAAATCGATTTAGCTGACATCTCGGCAGGAGAATACACCGGAGAAGCTATGGGAGAAATGGATTCTTTAAAAGTGGAAGTAACTACCGAAGAGGGTAGGATTAAAGATGTGGAGGTGATTGATCACGACGAGACTCCCGATTACTTCGCAGAAGCAGCAGAAGAAATCCCCGAAAAGATTGTCGAAAGGCAGGATCCAGAAGAGGTAGACACGGTGAGCGGTGCTACCGGCAGCAGCCGGGGAATAATTGAAGCTGCCAAAGATGCTCTGGAAAAGGCTTACGAAAAAGAAGGGGGAGAGTTTCAATTAGAGGAAGTATCTGCAGGAGAGTACACCGGAGAAGCAATGGGACAGATGGACACCATTAAAGTGGAAGTGGTTGCCGGGGAAGGGACTATCCAAGAAATTAACATCCTGGAACACGAAGAAACTCCGGAATACCTCGCAGATGCCAAAGAAGAAATACCACCACAGATATTAGAGGAACAAAAACTGGACGGAGTGGACCTGGTAAGTGGAGCTACCGGCAGCAGCGAAGGCATCTTGGAAGCCACGCGAGAAGCCCTGGAAAAAGCCATGGAAAATTAGCCCTCAGGGCCTGATAATCCTTGAATTCTTGAGAAG
>CAZXDQ010000188.1:0-448 GCA_964639405.1 uncultured Syntrophomonadaceae bacterium
GCAACCTGACTTCTTTAATAGAATTAGAGGATATTGTCATCTCTAAAACCTCTCTTAAATTGTTTTAAAACCTAAAAATCTGCAAATTATTGCAAGCATGTTTTTGCAGGATGTTTTAAGGGAGATAAAAACGTGACATGTTGGATACTTGACGAATTCTCTCTTCTGCATAACGATCAGCTATAACGTGAGTGGAAAGATTTACTTCCTTTGCTTGCGTTAAGATCCATTCCAACCTTTCCTCGATCTCTTCTATTTTTTTGTGGATAGCATTTTCACCAAGCCCTCTGCGAGTGTACTCCACACTAATCAACCCTCCAGCGTTTACTACATAATCGGGAGCGTATAATATCCCTCTTTTTAGCAATTCTTCGCCTATTTCATCGCTGACCAGGATATTATTTGCACCCCCTGCAATTACTTTGCACTTCAGCAGAGGAAGAGTTTT
>CAZXDQ010000188.1:458-4359 GCA_964639405.1 uncultured Syntrophomonadaceae bacterium
TCCCCCCACTGCACAGGGAGCAAAGATATCCGCCTCAACTTCAAAGATTTTTTCCGGGTCCACTATCTCTATATCCCACTTTCTACGGGCAGCTTCTACTTGATGTTGGTTTATATCGGCAGCTATCACCTGGGCACCATCTTGAAGCAATAACTCCACTAAGGAAGTTGCCACTTCTCCTAAGCCCTGGACTGCTACGGTAATCCCTTGCAAATTACCCGACCCTAACGCTACCTTGGAAGCAGCTTTTATTCCTCTCCATACGCCGGTGGCGGTAAAAGGAGAAGGTTTAACATTAACCTTAGAAGAGGTTCCACCAAGCACCCAATCAGATTCTTTGGACATCATATCCAGGTCCCACTCGTTAGTCCCCATATCTTTGGCAGTAATATATCTGCCCTTCAGGCTTTCTACCAACCTTCCGTATGCCCGAAATAGAGCTTCGCTCTTGTCTTGGTAGGGATCACCTATAATTAATCCTTTACCACCCCCCAAATCTAAACCTGCGGCGGCTGATTTATAAGTCATGCCTAGCGCTAAATGCAAAACATCTTCCAAAGCCTCTTCTTCATTAGAGTATGTCCACATTCGAGTGCCCCCTAAAGCCGGCCCTAAAGTAGTGTCGTGCAGAGCTCTAATAGCTTTTAAGCCAGCATCCTCGTCGTATCCATATATTACCTGCTCAAAATTATAAGGGGCTATTTTATCGAATAACAAAGGTAACCCTCCTTTCATATTATTTTAAAAATAATCTCATGCAATTTTTTTGCCAATACAAACATAATTTCATAAAGTAGGTTTTTTTGATTCATGAATATGGTTTGGGAAGTTACAAAAATAAAAGGAAAAGGCATAAAGCAAGTCCTTTTCCTGTGCATTCACGGGGAAGAATAATAATTTTTAATTCGAAGTAATACTAAACCTCAAGTGTCCTGGTTAGTTTTATCTCCTTCCGGCATCAGGTTCAGTTGAAGATTGCGGTGAGGGATTACCGTAGAGACAGCATGTTTATAGATAAGCTGCTGCTTGCCTTCTACTTCAATCAAGAGGGTAAAATTGTCAAATTGTTTGATAGTTCCTTTAATCTGGTAGCCATTAATCAAAAAAATTGTAGCCATCAATTTTTCTTTTCTCATTTGATTAAGAAAGGTGTCTTGCAAATTAACTGGTCCTTTGCTCATAGGTTAACCTCCTCTTTATTTAACGAAACTGGTCCACTATTAATTATTTAATTCGCTTTCTGGTAGAGCTTATCCTTCCATAAATTATAAATTGTGTTTACACTGTCACTAATTGCCTGGGGTTTGACTTCTACCCAAACTATACGATGGTCCCGGCGGAACCAGGTCAATTGACGCTTGGCTAACCTGCGGGTTTCTTGTTTTATTTCTCCCACTGCTTCTTCCCAGTTAACTTCCCCCTGGAGATACTTTACCATTTGGCAGTAACCCAGAATTTGCAATCCTCGAGCATGGGTTGGGTAATACTCTAGCAGTTCTTCCACTTCCTCCAGTAGTCCTTGAACAATCATGCGATCCACTCTTTCATTGATTCGGCGGTAAAGTTCTTCCCTGGGCATGTGCAACCCGACAGGAAGCAGATGAAAAGGCGATACCGTCTTAGAAGTGTATTTTTCCTGCTGGGAGATAGGCTGTCCTTCTGTGTAGTAAACTTCCAGGGCCCTGATTATTCTTTTACCATCATTAATGGAAATTTTGTGAGCAGCTTCGGGGTCTAACCTTTGCAGTTCTTGGTATAGCTGCTCCAGGCCTTCATTATCTGCTCGCAATTGTAGCCATTGGCGGGTCTGTTCATTTTTCCCCCGGTCAAAAAAAGAATATGCGTCAATAACAGCATTTACATAAAGGCCGGTGCCTCCTACTAAAATAGGATGTTTTTCCCTGGCGTAAATATCCTCTATACACTGGTTGGCCAGCTTTTGAAATTGAGCAACGCTGAACTCTTCTTTGGGATCTAAAATATCAATAAGGTGGTGTACTGCTAAGTTGTTCTCCTCTTTAGAAGGTTTAGCAGTTCCTATATCCAGATAACGGTATATTTGGGCAGAATCTGCAGAAACGATTTCCCCGTCAATCTTCTTGGCAACTTCCACGGCTACAGCAGTTTTTCCGACTGCGGTGGGTCCCACTATTACCAAAAGGGGTATTTTTTTATGGCCAGCAAACCTCTTCCTGGGGTCGCTATTCCTTTTTGCTTCTTGGTTTTCCTTCATTATTGCTTCCCCCTCCCCTCCTCTGAAAACCCCGTTGAAGTTGTTCTTTTCCAAAGGTAACTGCAACTGGCCTACCGTGGGGACAATAACCTGAGTTGGAAGTTAGCTGCCACTTGTTGATCAGTTCTTCCATTTCTTCCAGGGACAACTTCTGGTGGGCTTTTACAGCGCTTTTGCAAGCAAAAGCTTTGAATAAATCCATTAGTTCTTCATGGTCGTATCTTTCAGAGAAAAGCATTTCTTCCAAGAGATCCCAAAAAAATTGTTCTTCAAAGAATTCCATGAGAAAAGCAGGAATTTCTCTAACCACATAAGTATTTCGACCAAAAAGTTCTAAGTGAAATCCTCCCTCTTCCAACCAGGGAAGTAGTGTAGAGAAGTTGTCTGCCCAAGAGGAGGGCAGTTCTAAAGTTAGAGGAACCGCCAGCTGTACCCGGGATATACTATGTAAACTGTGCTCCTGACGCAGCTTTTCGTAAATCACCCTTTCATGGGCAGCGTGTTGGTCTATAAGTACCAAATCACCGTTCTTTTCTGCCACTAGGTACGAAGCCAGGTATTGACCAATTATTTGAAAAGCTCCTTTTTCTGAGGGTACTATATTTCTATCCACTCTAGTCACCAATTCTAATGAACTATCGGTAATCTTCTGCTGCACTTCTTTTTCAGCTTTATCTTTTTCCCCAGTAGAATTTTGGAGGCTGGAAGTTCCGTAATTCGTGGTCTTATCCATGCTCCTGGCTTCCATAGGGAAATTGGGTGAAGAGAAAGAAGGGGAATTCTCCGACAAATTAGAAGAACCTTTGAAGGTATAATAAGAAGGTGAACTTCTATTTTCCTCTTGAAAATAATACGCTGTAGAACAGCGCTGCAGCGATTCTTTTGCCCCGTAAAAAACCAATTGATTAACTTCTTTAGGGTTTTGAAAACGTACCTCCGATTTGGCAGGATGGATATTGACATCTACAAAAGCGGGAGGAACTTGCAAATAAAGCACCGCCACGGGGAAGCGTCCTTTTTTAAGGAGGCCGTAATAAGCTCTCTCCAATGCTTGGCTAAGCAAGGGGCTGTATACTAGACGTCTATTAACCAGCATAGTTTGGTAGCGTCTGGATGAGCGGGTTAGATAAGGCGCAGAAATCATGCCCTTTAAAGATAACTCTCCCTCCGAAGCGGATCTGGCAGTGGAAACTGTTACCATAGATTGAGCCACTTCCCGGCTGTATGCTTCAATAATTAAGTTCTGGAGGTTGCCGTCACCGGAACTTTTAAAGATGGTTTTCTTCCCGTGATACAAAGTAAAAGACACCTCTGGATGGGAAAAAGCTATACCAGTGATAAGCTGAGCAATACGAGAAGCTTCTCGGGAGCGGGATTGAGCAAATTTTTTCCGCGCCGGAGTGTTAAAAAATAAATCTCTAACTATTACTTCAGTTCCGGGGGGGCAACCTGTTTCTTCGTGAGAAATTATTTCACCAGCTTCGATATGAAAAATACTTCCCACTAACTTTGCGGGCTTACGGGAGGTGAAAATCACTCGCGATACAGTAGCAATGCTGGGAAGGGCTTCTCCCCGGAAACCGAGAGTATGGAGATCCTGAATAAGGGTTTCTAGAGAATCCAACTTGCTGGTAGCATGTCTCCTAAAAGCTAGAGGCACTTCTTCCT
>CAZXDQ010000189.1:0-4350 GCA_964639405.1 uncultured Syntrophomonadaceae bacterium
CCTCCTTCGCAGCATTTTCTTTTCCGTAAGTGCGCAGTATTCCTTCCCCACCCAATCCCACACATGTCAACTGGAGGCCTGTTTGACCAAAGTTTCTTTTGCTTATGAGTTTTTCCAAAGCAATTCATCCTTTCTTTAATTACATTTTTCAGGATCTGTATTAAGTCCTGTGCGCCTTTATTCAAACAGGGACAGGTATTCCTCATACCCTTCGGTCTGGATCTTTTCCCGGGGGATGAAGCGCAGGGCTGCCGAATTGATACAGTACCGGAGACCGGTGGGCTCCGGACCGTCATTAAAAACGTGCCCCAGGTGAGAGTCAGCCTCGCTGCTCCGAACTTCAGTGCGGACCATATTGTTGCTCAGGTCCCTTTTTTCCTTGATATTTTCAGGATGGAGCGGTTTTGTAAAACTGGGCCAGCCGGTTCCAGAATCATACTTGTCCAGAGAACTAAAAAGGGGTTCTCCCGAAACTATATCCACGTATATTCCTGCTTTCTTATTATCCCAGTACTTATTATTAAAAGGGGGTTCTGTCCCCTCTTCTTGGGTAACCCTGTACTGTAACTCAGTCAACCTACCCCGCAGGTTCTTCTGCTCTTGCCTTTTTCTTTCTTTTTTTCCCATAACTTTCTCCTTTTTTTTATTACTGAGGCCTGTCAAGCGAATCGCCTGGGCGTAACCCATATAGGGAAAGATCATAGGTTCTATGATCCTTCCTGCGGTTAAATTACAAATATTTGTATAGACGCGCACTACACAGCGCTCAGCCTCAACCAGAACCTGGAGAACAGCCATAGCTTCCGTTAGATTTTGGGGAAGCGATACCGGTGGGCAGGCAGAAATATTATAAAATCCATCATACTTTGCGGAAGCTTGTTTCCAAGTTCGTAAGTGCGGGGGACAAGTTTACAACGATCTCGGCCCGGATTCCGCCCGCGTCAGGAAAACTGTTCCTGTAAGAGCTAGGTGATCATGTTACAATATCAACTTTGTTCCAGCGGTTTCGGGGGAATTGTTTTTTTAGCTATTTTTTCCTCGTAAGATGGCTCTAAATTCGCCTTTCTCAGCCTTGTAGAGTTTAACACGACGTTTATGGAGCTGGCCGCCATGGCGGCAGCGCCGATAATCGGGTGGATAAGCCCAAAAAATGCTGCCGGAATGGCAATAGCATTGTAGAACCAAGCCCAGAAGTAATTCTCTTTAATCTTTCTAAAAGTAGCCGTGGATAGTTTAATAGCGGAAACCACCGCGCTGAGGTCCCCACGGACCAGGGTTATATCTGCAGCTTCAATGGCTATATCAGTGCCCGTGCCTATGGCAATACCGATATTGGCCTGTTTTAAAGCTGGCGCGTCATTGATCCCATCGCCAACCATAGCGACAATATCATATTCTTCCTGCAGTTTCTTGATCTCATCCACTTTGCCTTCAGGGAGCACTTCGGCCAGTACCCTGCTTATCCCGACTTTTTGGGCAATCGCTTCAGCTGTTCTGCGATTATCCCCCGTAATCATGGCTGTCTTCGTGCCCATTTGTTCTATTTCCGCTATAGCCTTTAGCGAATCTTCTTTTAGCGTGTCGGCCACTGCTACAATGCCCGCCATTATACCATCTACGGTGACTAAACATCCCCTATTTGCACTTCTTCTATGGGAACCTCTTTTTCCTCTCCATCCTTGATAACGCGGGCTGTTTTAGCTTCCATTTCCAGCAGTTTTTTAATCGCCTGGAAAGCTCTCTCTTTTATGAAATAGATGGATAATTTAACCAAAAGGAGGTCGAGACATAACTTAAATTTTTGATTTTCGTGTCTTGACAAAAGGGCGCACTACATTCCGTCATACTTTCACCGCTTTTTTTAACTTTACCGTTTCTTTTTAGACAAAGTGCTTGCCCCAATATCAAGGAACTAACCTCAAAGGACTAACCATTTCCTTAATTACTTGAATATTTAATGAGAACCTTTCCCCTCCTGCTTGAAGTCTTTATTCGGCCCAGGCGGTTTTGTTAATTGCTTCGGAAAGGGTGGGGTGAACGTGTATCATTTCCTGAAGGTCATAGACGGTAGCACCGAAGCTCACAGCGGTAACCAATTCGTGGATTAATTCGCCCGCTTCCGGGCCGATAATATGCCCCCCCAAAATCCTTCCGCTACTCTTGTCTAGAACCAATTTTACAAAACCTTGCAGCTTTCCCATCGCCAAGGCTCGTCCATGGGAAGAGAAGGGGAGTTTTTGAATCTTTATCTCGTATCCCTCTTTAATTGCCGCCGCTTCTCCCATACCCACGCTAGCTATTTCCGGTTCAGTAAATACGGCGGCCGGAATCACCCGGTTTGAGGAAACGATAGCTTCGCCCTTTACCAAGTGACGGGAAAGCAATAACCCATCATGCCAAGCTTTATGGGTAAACATCATCCCGCCAATTACGTCTCCAATTGCCCAGACACCTTCGCTACTGGTTTTAAAATTTTCATCTACAGCAATGTAACCTCTTTTATCCGTTTCCACCCCCGCCTTTTCTAAACCGAGAACGTCGCTATTGGGCGCCCTTCCCGTGGAGACCAGGATCTTATCAGCCCTATAGCGTTTTGGACCGCTCTCGGTTTCATCAACCAGGTAAACAGAATCTTTCTCCGACTCTGCTGAACTTATACTGGTGTTGGTCTTTACGTTTATTCCTTCCGATTCCAGAATACTGCGGATCTTATCAGAAATTTCCGGTTCGAGGTTCGGTGCCAGCCGGGAGCTCCTTTGAATAATGGTTACTTCCACACCCAAGCGAACAAACAGCTGAGCAAATTCCAGAGCTATTAATCCTCCCCCCAAAATAAGCAGGCTGTCCGGAAGTTCTGTAATCTCCATGGCTGAAGTTGAAGTTAAGTATTCAATATGATTTAACCCGTCCACCGGGGGAATCGCCGAACGAGCCCCGGTGGCAATTACAATTTTTTCAGCAGTTAGAAATTCCCCGTCAATTTCTACGGTTTGTGAGCCGGTAAAGGTTGCTTTACCTTCATACAGAGTAATATTTTTATTCGCCTCTATGCCTTCGTAAATTTGACGGCGAAGTTTTTCCACCAGCTGGTTTTTCCGCTCAACCATTGCCTTCCAGTCCGCCTGTGGCGGTTCTGCTATTACCCCGTAATGGTGGACATCCCGCACAGACTGCATAGCCCTGGCTGAACTAATTAGGGTCTTGGAAGGAATGCAGCCAGTATTAACACAAGTTCCCCCCAGGTTACCAGAATCCAAAATTGCCGTATTCCACTCTTTTTCTGCAGCCGGAAAGACCATGCTCATTCCGGCTGAGCCTCCTCCTAAAACTATCAGATCATACTTTTTCATGAATTTAACCTCCCCCTGCTTACAAAATCATAGGACCAAATATTAATTCTTCCTCTTTCCTGCAAGCGTGATGTTTGCCCTTTCCTGTATATCCCGGACATTTCTCTGAGATAAGTATTCTCACCCAAGGATATAAACCCGAATTTTCTATTTTACTTTTAAATAATAAAGTTTGCTACTAAACATTTTCTAAACATAATCTAAACATATCGAAAAATACTGAAATTTCATATTTATTATTGTGACATTTCATTAAATACTGGTATAATAACCTACACACAATCAATGATTATGTTGTCCCTCGAGGTGAAAAAATTGCCTCCATTCAATCATATACTTACCACCAAGCTGAATTCTCCCCGCGTTGGAGAGAATCTTCTGGAGCGGTCGCATCTTTTGGATAAATTGAAACAGTACCCCTCCAAAAAGCTTACCCTCATTTCCGCTCCGGCAGGTTACGGTAAAACGGTGCTTATTTCTCAGTTTACCAGCCAAATTTCCTCCCCTGCTGTTTGGTACCACCTGGACTATTCCGACAACGACGTTACTCAATTCATTTACCACCTGCTGGCCGGATTTAATCGCTTCCTGCCGGGCATTGGAGAGGAAATGTTGAGTCTGATAGAATACAATAACAGGCTAAACGAGGAATCACTCCATATCATTACACCCTTTATAAACAGTATTTCGGACCGGTTGGAAGATGAATTGATCCTGGCAATAGATAATTACCACGTAATTGAGAAAAAACTGGTGCATAGTTTCCTGGAATTACTGCTGAATTATCTTCCGGAGAATATGCATGTTTTTCTCTCTTCCCGAACTGTTCCTCCCCTGAAACTGGAGCGTTTAAAAGTTTCAGACTTGATGATAGAAATCACATGGGAGAACCTGCGTTTTACCCCGGAAGAGATCGCCAGATTTATGGAACACGAAAATAACAAACCCGTAACCCAGGAAACTATAGATGTCCTGGATAAAAAAACCCGGGGATGGCCAG
>CAZXDQ010000190.1:0-4347 GCA_964639405.1 uncultured Syntrophomonadaceae bacterium
GGAAATGGTAGTTCTGGTTGCTGAAATGAATGAGTTCAAAGCTAATCCCCACAAACTAGCCAGGGGAGTAGTAATTGAAGCTGAAGTAGATAAAGGAAAAGGTCCGGTAGCCACAGTTCTGATCAAAGAAGGAACCCTTCGAGTAAGCGATCCGGTACTTTGCGGTTCTATATACGGAAAAGTTAGGGGGATGCTTAACGATCGCGGAGAAAGGTTAGAAGAAGCTCCTCCTTCTACTCCTGTGGAAATCCAGGGGTTAGATGAAGTACCCCATGCTGGCGACCAGTTGCAAGCCGTTTCAGATGAACGCTTAGCCCGGCAATTGGCCGAAAAAAAATCAGAACGATTGAAAGTAGCCGCTCGGCAAACCCAAAAAGTATCCTTTGAAGATCTCTTTAAACAAATACAAGAAGGAGAAGTTAAAGAACTTAACCTGGTAATAAAGGGAGATGTTCAAGGCTCCATTGAAGCTCTGGAAGGTTCCCTTAAGAAGTTGAGCATAGATGAGGTAAAAATAAATGTGATCCACAGCGGAGTAGGTCCTATCACAGAATCAGACGTTATGCTTGCTTCCGCTTCCGATGGAGTGATAATTGGATTTAACGTAAGGCCTAATGCTAAAACCAGAAAAGTAGCGGAAAGAGAAGGAGTAGACATAAGGCTTTACCGGGTAATATATGAAGCCATTGAAGATCTTAAATCAGCTGTAAAAGGCATGCTCGAACCAGAATACCGAGAAGTAGTGTTAGGTACGGTGGAAGTTAGGCAGTTATTTAAAATATCTAGAGTAGGTACCGTGGCTGGTTCCTATGTGACGGAAGGAAAAATAACTCGCAACTCCAACATTAGAGTATTGAGGGACGGGCAGGTTATTCATGAGGGCAAAATTTCCTCCCTCAAGCGCTATCAGGAAGACACCAAAGAAGTTTTTTCAGGCTACGAATGCGGAATATTACTGGATGGTTTTAACGATCTCAAGGAAGGAGATATTTTAGAAGCTTATGTTTTTGAAGAAGTAAAGACATAAGCCATATCTTTACAATGATCCTGTTTGGTTCTATGATTTAGGAGGGGTTTTCTATGAGTAATCCCCGCATGGAGAGGGTATCAGAACAAATCAAAAAAGAAGTGAGTCAAATAATTAAAGAACTTAAGGATCCCCGCATTTCTCCAGCTATTACCAGTATTACTAAAGTAGAAGTTTCTAAAGATCTCCGACATGCTCGAGTCTACGTCAGCATTTTAGATGACGATACAGAGAGGGCTAACACAGTCGAAGTACTGGACAAGGCAAAAGGATTTATCAGAAGCGAACTGGGAAAAAGAATAAGAATCAGGTATATCCCTGAACTACATTTCATTTCTGATCATTCTATCGAACACGGAGCTAGAATAGAAGAAGTGCTTAAATCTTTGAAAACCGAAGAAGAGGAAGATCACAATGGACTTTGAAGAAACCATAAGTTTAATAAAAAAACATGAAACCTTCCAACTGGTTTCTCATATTTTGCCTGATGGAGATAGCGTGGGTTCTCTTATTGCCCTGCAAAGGGTTTTAAGAAACGCAGGTAAAGAAGTAAGAGCCTACTCCCATGATCCAGTGCCAAACCAGTACCGTTTTTTGGAAACCCCAGAAGATACCATCCGGGACTTGTACTATTTGTCTTCAGCAGACGTATTGATGGTACTTGATTGCAGTGATTTTTCCCGGGTGGGTATAAAAAACGCCTCTTCTTTAAATTTTCACAGCATAATAAACATTGATCATCACATTACTAACAACCTATTCGGGGATGTCAACCTGGTAAATGAAAGAGCCTCCGCTACAGGAGAAATTCTTTTTCAGTTTTTTGAACAGGGTGATTTTATTGTAGATAGAAAAACAGCAGAAGCTTTGTATGTAGCAATCTCCACCGATACAGGATCTTTTAAATACGAGAGCACTACCCCTACCACTCACCGGGTAACTGGTGCGCTGCTGGAATACGAAATAGACCATGCTGGTATATCACAACGTGTTTTTGAAGATTACTCCTTAGCCCACCTTATACTTTTAAAACAAGCTTTATCCACCCTGGAATTATACCATCAAAAAAGAACTGCTTTAATTACTATCAGTGAAGAAATGAGGCACCAGTGCGGTGCTTCCATGGATGATTTGGAGGGTATAGTTAATTATGCCAAAAATATCCATAGTGCAGAAATAGGTATATTGATGTACCTTAACAGCAAACAGGAAATTAAAGTGGGATTAAGAGCTAAACGAGTTGATGTGAGCAAGCTGGCAGAGGAATTTAATGGTGGAGGGCATCCCCGGGCAGCTGGCTTCAGATTAAAAGGCTCTTACCCTGAAGTAAAAGAAAATATTGTTAATGCTGTAGGAAAATATATTTAAGAGCATACATTTTAGGAGCAGAGTTTATGAATGGTTTCATCAGCATTATTAAACCTCCAGGCATGACCTCTAACGATGTGATAAAAATTGTAAAAAAGAAGATAAAGAAAATTAAAATCGGTCATACTGGTACCCTCGATTGGGGAGCAGCAGGAGTTTTACCTTTAGCTTTGGGGAAAGCCACTAAGGCTTCTTCCTATGTAATGGAATGCAAAAAGAAATACCGGGGAGAAATAACCTTAGGAATAACTACCGACACTTTGGATGGAGAAGGCCAAATTATTAGTACTTCTAAAGTACGCGACCTGGACCTGGAAGAAAAAGCAGTGGAAAAAGTTTTGGCTTCTTTGACAGGAGAACTCTATCAGACACCACCCCTGTACTCAGCTAAAAAGTTCCAAGGGGAAAGAGGCTATCGTTTAGCCCGAGAAGGAAAAACTGCCTCTCCTGCCCCCCAAAAAATTACAATATACCACTTGGAGCTAGTCGAGATCTTGGGAAAAGAACCTCCAAAATTATTAATCGATGTAGAGTGCTCCCAAGGAACTTATATCCGTTCTTTGGCTTATCAGATTGGTAAGTTGCTAGGCTGTGATGCTTATCTATCTTTTTTATTGAGAGAAGCTGTAGGTGGGTTTAACTTACATAACTCTGTTACCCTGGAAGAATTCACAGAAGGGATAATTGAACAGGAATATTTATACCCAATAGACTACCCTTTAGCCGGTTTCCCCCTTATAACCTTAAGTAACAGGGCAGTTAGATATATAAAACACGGTAATTGGCTATCTCCTTATCAAGTAGAATGCTGCGGAGCAATCAGTGAAAAAGATTTATACCGATTATACGATCCAGAGGGTAATTTCTTAGCTTTGGGTAAATGGGTAAGCAAATATAACCAAACCTGGTTAAAACCTGAAAAATTATTTATTAGTTGATACTACCAGTTATTTTGCTAAGGGGAGAATATCATGAAAATTGTTAATGGACTGCAGGAATTTCAAAATACCTCATCTCCTGAGGTAATCCTGGCTTTGGGAAATTTTGATGGCGTTCATTTAGGTCATCAGCAAGTAATAAAAACAGCAGTGGATAAAGCTAAACATTATGGAATCGAGAGTGCTGCACTTATTTTTGATCCCCATCCACTAAATGTTTTAGCCCCAAATCAAGAATTTAAGCCGTTAACAGATTTGGAAACCAGGGCAGAACTGCTAGCAAAAAGGGGCTTAGATTATCTCATTATTGAACCTTTTACCCATAAACTAGCTGAAATGCCGCCGGAAGAATTTTTGTATGCTTACTTACACCCCATGCTCAAGATTAAGGGCTTGGTAGCTGGCTATGATTATACATTTGGACATAGAGCAAAAGGTAATACTGAATTACTCGTTCGCTGGGGAGAAAAAGAAAACCTAGATATAGTAATTTGCCCCCCGGTTAAATTCAATGAGGAACCCGTTAGCAGTTCTGTCATCAGAGGAAAAATTCAACACGGGGAAATGGAGATAACTGCTAAATTTTTAAATTATTACTTTTTCCGTCGAGGACGAGTAATACCGGGGAGGGGGACAGGAAAAAAACTGGGCTTCCCCACCGCCAATTTGGAATTAAACACCAAATTAATTCTTCCACAAGAAGGAGTTTACTTTACCCTAGTACAAATAAATGATAAGTTATACTCGGGAGCTACTAACATAGGGAAATGTCCTACCTTTTCTTTAGGTAATTTATCGGTAGAAGTTAATATCTTAAATTTTCAGGGGCAGCTTTATAACGAATACTTGACTCTTTATTTCATCAAAAAACTAAGAGAAGAAAAAGAATTTTCTTCCACCGAAAAGTTGAAGAAACAGTTGCAAAAAGATATTGAAACAGTAAGAGCACTTTCCGATTACTACCTTGATTTCTCTTATGTCCTGCAGCACTAAGTTTTTGAAATACTCATATTA
>CAZXDQ010000191.1:0-4340 GCA_964639405.1 uncultured Syntrophomonadaceae bacterium
CTTAGCCGAAAAGCAGCGTTATGTGCCGACAGTGGAACCCCGGGAAATAAGAGTCGTATTAGATGATATTTATTGTGATCAAGAAAAGCTAATAAATGTTTCCACCCTGGAAAACTATCAGGCTCGCCTGGAAGATTACTTTGGGAAAGAAAGCAAGTGGCATCCTCTCAACTCTGAGGTCCGGTCGCAGTTGGAGGAAAAGGTGGAAAGTTCAGGTCTAGGCGGTTTTGAGGAAGAAGACTGGGAAAGCGAGGGCTTCCAAAACCTCAAAGTAGAGGATTTCCAGTTGGCACATGCGGCTAAAATGGAGCGATTCTTGCCGGGCGATGCCGAAGCTTTGAAGTTGACCGCTAAATTGCAAAATGTTTTTCAAATACCTACTATCCAAGATTATTATGGGAAGGCATTAAGAAGATTTGGCTCCGGAGGAGATATGGAACAGGATTTTCCCTCGGAAGTTAAAGCAAGGTTTGCCGCAGAAGCAAAAAGGTTGAAAGATTGTTTGGCAAAGCTTGAGTTTCAAACTGATAAGCTGCTCCATAATCGTCTCCTGAAAGGAATTACTACTGTTAGTAAGAGGAGGCCTTTCTCCAACTTATCTTCTCCCAGCCGGCCTGAAAAGAATTTAAGAAAGATATTTGCCAAGTTTCGCAAACACAAAAAATTCTCTGATGAGCTGGAAAAAATGTATTATATGAGCTTTTTGCTAGATAAAGCCCGGAGAAATTATGGGGCACTATTTCGCTCCCGTCGCTGGCAGATATTGAAGCGTTTATTTTCACTACAAAGACTGCTTCCTTCTGGTAGCTCTAAAGGTTTACATGTCGCTAGTTCTATTGAAGAAGTAATGGAACAATACGATTTATGGCTGGAAGAAAAAAGGAGAAAAATTGTTAATGCCGCAGAGGAGTCCATCTTTTACCGCAAACTTTCCCAAATAATCCGGGAGAACAAGCAGGAAGATTTTAAGAGGGAGCTTTTCCGTAGCGAAGATTATATTGCTGGGGTGATTGAGTCCCGGCAAGTAAGTTCGCCACCATTGGTTTCTATTATCATGCCTACTTATAACCGGGCTTATATAATAGGGGAAGCTGTAAGAAGCATTTTGGAACAAAGTTATTCGAATTGGGAACTGCTCATCTGGGATGATGGAAGTGATGATGGAACTGAAGAGGTAATAAATAGCCTGGGGGAAGATTCTCGAATCAAATATTACTTTTCTGCAGAACGAAGAGGTGCGGCAGGGGCGCGTAATGAAGCCTTCCAGAGAGCACAGGGAGAGATCATAGCTTTTTTGGATACAGATAATGTCTGGCATCCTCATTATCTGTCTATGATGGTGGGGCGCCTTTTATCTCAAAAAGACTGCTTTTGTGCTTTTGCCAATTATCTGGATACCGTGGTAAAAGAGGATTCGTACCGGTTGCATTCTTTTCGAAAGCTAACTTTTGATTATGAGAAATTGATGCAGAATAATTACATTGATACCAACAGTTTTATTTTCAAACGAGAGCTTTATGACAGTTTTGGAGGCTTTAATGATGAGCTTTCCCGGCGTGAAGACTGGGATATGGCATTAAAGTATACTTTTTTAAAGGAGCCTGCTTATGTGGATGCTTTGCTGGTAATTTACCAGCGAAACGAGGATTGGAACCAGTTAACTAAGCTTGAAAAGCATGAAAAGAAAAGCAAGCAGATAATAAAAAATAATGTTACAAGCTATTTTTCTGACGGGTTACCTCTCCTCAACACTGAAAAGAAAATTTCTCAAGTGACCCTGCTTGCGGATGAAGTTTGGCAAGCAGGAGTATATTCCAAAGCGTATAACCTTGCCTGCAGCCTGGCTGAGGACTATGAGGTGCAAATTATAGATCTGGTCCCTCCTGGCCAGGCAGGAAGTGGCCAATTGGAAGATGAACAGTTGCAGGAGGCTATTTTTCAGCTTGAAGTTGCTAATTTCCCGGAATTTGTTGAAAACAGGGAAGAGTTATTGGAAACAATACGGGGGGATGTGGTATATGCTTGCTCTTCTAGCCTTCTTTCGTATGGATTGGGATTACTGGCTAACTACCACCTGGAAAAGCCTCTGTGTCTGGAAAAAGGCAGTTTGGATCGCCTGGCTGCTGTTCTTAGCTACCACAATGCTCGCCGTATTTTTCTTAATTCCGCGAATAGTATCGATGAAGCACTACAAGATCCCCGGCATCTTAAATGGGGCAGTATCATGGAATATTTTGCTTATGAGACGCCCACTTTATTTACCCCTTCCCCCAATATAAACGCCTTTTACGGTTATCGGGGTTATTGTTTGAGAGATATCAAAAATGAAAACGCATATGTCTCATTTTCCAGAGAAAGAAGCAGAAAGCGATTGGGTATTGGTAGCGATGAAAAAGTGGTTTTATTTTGGACGGACAATCCTTTCCAGCTCTTGCCTGAATTTGCGGAAATAAAAGAAAGGTGGCAGGATTTATCTTGCCGGTTATTGATTGCAACTGAGGCAGGGGGCGGAGCTTTTGGGGAAATGGTGCAACAAAGTGACCTCCCGGTGGAGGTAGTTCCTGCATCTATTTGGTCTGGGCTTGCCAATGCAATTGCGTCCAGTGATTTAATGGTATTTTGGTTAGATCCCGAACGGAAGGGCAATCAGTTTAAAATGCCCCCTTCCCTGACTGATGCTTTTGCTTTAGAAGTGCCGGTAGCTGCTAACCATATTTCGGGATTTGGGGAACTGGCTTGTAATGGTTTTATTCATTTAGTTGATTATGGTGATGTGGCTGGAGCCCTGCGGATTATAGAAAATATGAGTTATTCTTCAAAAGGTAAAACTAAAATAGCTAGCAAGGGGTTAAATCTTTACCACCGCCAGTTCTCAGATAAAGCAGCTCGCGCTTTGTTCCGGCTGGCGGTGGAGGGATCTATAAACAAGCAACCTTCTCGGTTAGAAGTTGCCGAGGATTTTGCCAATTGCCTGGAAATGGTTTATAATTCTTTAGAAAAGTAATTAACCCCGGCCATGGGGGGTGAATAACAGTGAATGTGCTGGTAACAGGTGGCGCGGGCTTTATTGGTTCTAATTTTCTCAATTTGCTGGTGCCGGCTTACAGTGAGCATTTTTTTATTAACTTTGATAAACTTACTTATGCTGCCAACCCCTTAAATTTGAAAGAAATAGAGGGTTTGTCTAACTACGTATTTGCGCAGGGCGACATTGCTGATTACGAACAGTTGGCAAAAGTATTTGCAGATTATCAGCCTGATGTGGTTGTGCATTTTGCCGCTGAAAGCCATGTGGACCGTAGCATTCTGGGTCCGGCGGAATTTGTCCGGGTGAATGTAATGGGCACCTTTAACTTGTTGGAGGCCTGCCGCGCCCACTGGCAAAATTACGAGGATAAGCTGTTTGTTCAGGTAAGCACCGATGAGGTGTATGGCTCGCTGCCGGAAACCGGTTACTTTACTGAAAATACCCCTTATGCTCCTAACAGTCCCTATTCAGCTTCCAAGGCCTCGGCAGATCACTTTGTAAGGGCTTTTCACCGCACTTATGGCCTGCCGGTAATGATTACCAACTGTTCCAATAACTATGGCCCGCTTCAATTCCCAGAGAAGCTCATCCCGCTCATGATACTTAAAGCTTTGGCCGGAGAACAGTTGCCGGTTTACGGCAATGGGGAAAACGTGCGGGACTGGATCTATGTGCAAGATCACTGTCAGGCTTTGTGGGAAGTGATTCAACGAGGGCAAGTAGGGGAGGCCTACAATATTGGCGGCAACAACGAATGGAAAAACATAGATGTAGTGAAAAAGATTTGCTACCTCCTGGCGGAGGAAACTGGCCAAGATTCCGCTTATTATCTGGATCTGATTACTTTCGTGAAAGACCGCCCCGGCCACGACCAGCGGTATGCCATAGATGCTTCCAAAATTCAGCAGGAATTGGGATGGTACCCCCGCGAAACATTTGAGTCGGGGTTAAGAAAAACTGTCCAGTGGTATTTGGCAAACCAGGAGTGGGTGGAAAGTGTGCAAACAGGGGAATACCGGAAATGGATGGAACTCAATTACGGCCCTGATAGGGGGAAGCTTTAAAGTCCCCTCCCCATGATAGGAGGGCATGTTTTTCCCCAACCCCTGATAGGAGGGGATGTTCTTCCCTCCCACCTGATAGGAGGACATGTTTTTCTCCTCCGCCCCTGATAGGAGGGCATGTTTTTCCCCTCCCCCCTGGCGGGGGAGGGTTAGGGTGGGGGGGGCAAAAACACCCCCTCCCCTTAATCCCCTCCCGCCAGGGGAGGGGAGAAGAGAATTCCCCTCCCGCCGGGGGAGGGGCGAAGAGA
>CAZXDQ010000192.1:0-4310 GCA_964639405.1 uncultured Syntrophomonadaceae bacterium
AAAACCAGGCACGGAACTTGACGTTTTAAAAGGCATGCTTCACCTCCTGATAAAAGAAGATCTGGTGGATGAGAGCTTTATCAAAGAAAAGACAGAAGGCTTTGAAGAACTGAAAAAGAACGTAGAAGGCTTCACGCCTGAATATGTGGAGGAAAAATGCGGATTGTCCCCTGGCTCCCTTCGGGAAGCAGTGCGGATCTACGGAGCTGCTGAAAAAGCAACTATTCTTTACGCTGGTGAAGAAGGGGATCACCCCCAAAAAGAAGAAAAACAAATAAAAGCCCTGTGTAATTTGGCTCTGGCTACTGGTAATGTGGGAAAACCTTCTACTGGAATTAACACCTTGCGGGGGGAAAATAACGAACAGGGTGCTAGTGACGTGGGAGTCCTTCCCTACCTGCTGCCGGGGTATCAAAAGGTAGAAGACAACCAAGTTCGTCAGAAGTTTAGCAAGGCTTGGGGAGTAGACTTGCCCACCGATCCTGGTCTGACAGTGGAAGAGATGCTGCAGGCTGCTGCTGAGGGGAAAATAAAAGCCATGTTCGTGATGGGAGACAACCCACTGCTGAGTGATCCCCGACTTGATGGAGTGGATGAAGCCCTTCAGGAAATAGAGTTCCTGGTAGTACAGGATAACCTCTTGTCAGAAATGGCTCAGTACGCTGACGTGGTGCTCCCGGCTGCAGCTTTTGCAGAGAGGGAAGGCACTTATACTAACACCGAGCGGCGAGTGCAACTTAGTAGGCCAGCTTTAGCCCCTCCCCAGAAAGCGCGCGGAGGGTGGCAGATTCTGCAGGAGTTAGCCAACCGGATGGGTTGCCCATGGAATTATACTTCAGCCGAAGAAGTGTTCCAGGAGATGTCTGCCAATAATCCTCTATACTCAGGAATGAATTATTCCCGCTTGGAGGAAAACCGAGGACTGCAGTGGCCTTGCCCGGAAGAAAAACATCCTGGCACCCCTCACCTTTACCAAAAAGAATTTTTCCGCGGCAAAGGCAGGTTTAACGAAGTGGTGGAAGAGCAACCAGTAAGATAATCAATAACTTCTAAGGATTTACTCTATAAAAAATGGGGGGCTTTTTAGCCCCCCATTTTTTAACCTTTGGTAATCGTGGGTAAGGGTGCTTGGCGAGGATATCCTCAAATAGAAGTGTAGGGGCAAAGGATGGGGGTGGATTTTGAAAAACATAACGATTATAATACAAAAAACTTGCAAAAACTCTTTTAATCATTAAGCAGGTAGTCCATCTTAAGTAGGGGAACAGATTTAAGTCTAAATGGTTGTAAACGGAAAATAGAGATTGTCTGGATAATATTATTTCTGGGGGGAGGGCTTGATCTTTGCCTGGTGAAGTAAACCGGCGTAAGTTCATCCAGTGGAGCTTCCTGTGGGCATTGGGAGTAAGTTTGGCGGGATGTGGATTGTCGCCCCCCTGGGGCAGGGAGGTGGATTATGGGGAAGAAGAAAGAGAAGAAAATGAAAGAAAGAAAGATGAAGAATCCCGCGAGCGAGAAGATGCGACTGTTCCTCAACTGGATGACCATCCCTTGCCTCGACGTTATCTGGGCAAGACTGGTTTGACAGTTAGTCTATTAGGGCTGGGAGGGGCTTTTTTGGTAGCCCAAGAGGAAAGGCAGCAGGAAGCTGAAGAGTTTATTCACCACGCTATAGACTTGGGCATCAATTATTTGGATACAGCTCCTACTTATGGCTACAGTGAAAATAACCTGGGAAGGGTTATGGGTGATCGCCGCCGGGAAGTCGTCCTGGCTAGTAAAAGCGAAGAGCGGAGTTACGATGGAGTAATGAGGGACTTTCAAGGTAGCTTGGAAAGGTTGCAGACTGATTACTTGGATCTCTACCAATTACACGGAGTTCATTCAGAAGCATCCCTGAGGGAAGTTGCAGATAAAGCAGGAGCGTTGAAAGCTTTAGAGGAACTCAAATCTAATGGCGATATCAGCTTCACCGGAATTACTGGGCACAAGCATGCCTCTCTTTTAGGGAAAGCTCTCAGAGAGTATAATTTTGATGCGGTGCTCATGACTGTCAACTGCGCAGATGTTCACGATGATTCGCTTATTGCAGAAGTTTTGCCCCAGGCGACACAAAGAAAGATGGGTGTTATAGGTATGAAAGTGGTTTCCTATGGCAGACTTCTTGAGGAAGAAGGTGGGGCAGTGCCTATTAAGACTGCCCTGGATTATGCTCTTACCCATCCAGTTAGCTCGGTAGTGGTTGGTATGGATAGTATATCCCAACTGGAGGAAAACGTGAAGATTGCTAAAGAGTTCACCCCTTTGTCTCCTCAAAAGATGGAGGAAATAGAAGAGTTGGCCTACCCGTACCAGGAGCAGGCCAACTTCTTTAAGCGAGAGTGGTAACATTCTTGAAATAGTAATTAAGATCTTGAGTGCTTAGATTAAGTGCCCCATAAAGACAGTAACCAGGAAAAAGTAAATCATCAGGCTGGCAATGTCCTTGATAGTGGTGATGAAGGGGTCGGAACCTGCTGCTTGATCGAAACCTAACCGAACTAAAACGAAAGGAACTAAGAACCCCAAACCGGTAGCTAGGGTTACTGTGAGCCCTAGCGCCATACCTACAGTCACACCCAGATCAGGGTTTTGTTGCCACATACTAGCGATTATTCCAGCTACTGACCCCATAATTACTCCTATACTGGCACCTATTCCCACTTCCCGCAACCAATGCTTAAAAAATCTTTTCATATTAATATGTCCTAGCACAAAGGCGCGGGTAAATATGGTGGAAGACTGGGTTCCCACATTACCTCCCATGTCCATTATTACTGGGATGAAAAAAGCCAGGGCAGTCACTGCTTCCAGGGTTTCTTCATAGGTTTCTATTACAAAGCCAGCCAACAATCCACCGATTAAAGTGATGACCAAAAATGGTAACCTTACTTTTAACACTAGCCCCAATGAGCCGGACACTAATCTCTGACTTCTCCCCGATTCCAAACCTGCCAGGGAAGCCAGCCCGGCTTTGTCAAAAATGTCGGCAGTGGTTTCTTCGTCCAAGATGTCCATGGCGTCATCAATAGTAATTATTCCTACCAGGCGGTTTTCGCGGTCTACTACTGGCACTGCCAGCAAATCCCTTTCCTGGAGTAGCCTGGCTACCTCTTCCTGATCGGTCTCAGTGTTAACGCTCACCAGGTTTGTGCTCATAATATCTTTGACTTTTTCGTCAGGAGAAGCCATTACTAAATCTTTTAACGAAACCACTCCCTCCAGTCTTCTGGTTTCATCGGTTACGTACAGGGTATAAATCGTTTCTTTGTCTTCCCCGTTTCTTCTTACTGTCTGTAGAGCTTCTCTTACGGTCAATTCTCCCCTTAAACGGATATACTCTGGGGTCATGATCCTTCCAGCAGTCCGAGGGGGGTACCCCATGAGTTCATTAGTCTTTTTTCTTTCTTCAGGCGATAGAGACGCCAATAGCTTCTTTGCCACTCTGGCAGGAAGTTCATCTAAGAGCCTGACCCGATCATCGGGCTCCATTTCGTGGATGAGCTCAATAGCCCTTTCTTCCTTAAAAGAGGAAATAAGTTGTTGTTGAAGGTTAACCTCCAGGTACTCAAAAACCTCCAAGGCTTTTTCTTTGTTGAGTAAACGAAAAACGACCGCTCCTTCTTCAGGGGGCAGTTCTTCAAACAAGTCAGTTATTTCTATGGTGTCCATTTGGTTCATTTTATTCTTTAACAATTCCAGGTTGTTGCTTTCTATTAGTTCCCTAACTTCTTTCAGGTGCACCATCTCTTTTTACCTCCTCAGCGGTAATGGTTATTTGCTGCAGGTAGAGGTATCTCTATCGGGGGATACCTGTTTCCACGGGAAGAAATAAAGCACTTTAATCCGCCAGCTGGAACTAGAACTGTCCTTCAAAGGTATCACCCCCTATTGATCAAACCATTTATAATAAAATAAGACGGCTGCGAGGAGCCGTCTTGCTTGCTTCTAAGAAGGAATAGTACATGGTTCCTTCTTAGGCGCTCCTCGTTTTGGATTTGGCACTAAATGACGTAGATTCTATCTCTAAGAATCAGCTACCTTAGGCAGACCTTAATCCGATCTTGCCTGTTTTACCCATTGGCGTCTCTGGACGTTTCTGGGCAGAAGCCTTTGTTCATTTAGGAGCCTCACCCAACGAGAACCTGGATTTCAGGCTCAATTCCATTTTCAAACGTTTTCATTATAAAAGAGGCATTATCCTTTGTCAATAAACCGCGATCATTCATTTAAAATCTTACTGAAGGGATATCGGCTCACTCACGACGAAA
>CAZXDQ010000193.1:0-4306 GCA_964639405.1 uncultured Syntrophomonadaceae bacterium
AACCATATGGAGCATACTTCCATCAATTCCATAAGCCGTACCTAAACCCGCTCCAGCCACCATGTATCCTACCTGGATAATAATATGATAAGAAAGCAGTCTCCGCATGTCTTTCTGAAGCAGGGCACATGAAAAGCCAAAAATCGCCATACATGCCCCCATGAAGGAAATAAGCTGCTCAGGAGGCAATATCCGAGCTATAGCAAAAACCCCTATTTTGGTAGTAAGCCCAGCCAAAACCACACTGGAAGAAAAAGTGGCATTGGGATACCCCCAGGCCACCCAAAGATGCACAGGCAAAAAAGCGGCCTTAAAGCCAATTCCCAGCACGAAAAAAGCCAAACCCGCTTCCGGTATCGCTACTTCCAGAGAACCAGTAGCACTGTAATGCTGCAGAATACCCAATAAAAGTATTAAGCCTCCAGCTAAATGCATGGTAAGAAAGCGCAGCCCCATTTGATAAGCGTGGGTGGTCTTGTTAAGCAGAATTAAGGCAGCAGTAGTAATAGTGAGCAATTCCCAAAAAACAAATAAAGTAACGAAATCCCCGGAATATACTATGCCTACAGCGCTAGCAATAGCAAGAAGGGCCACCGCCTGCTCTGAAGCTTTTGCAGTCTTTAACCCGTATAACACGGCCAGAGCCCCTACCAGCACGAAGCCAAAGGAAGCAATGTTGCTGTACTCGTGTTCAGCAAAAAACCAGGTTAGAGCCCCTTCGCCTTCAAAAAGATAATAGGTAGCCCATTCTACGCCGGTTAACTGATACAGGGAAATGAGTAGCATAACGGTTATCTGAAGCAGTATCAGACCGTATCTCCACTTGGTAGATACAAAAAATATAAAAGGAGCCAGAATAAAAGGTAGTACAATTAAACCCAGCAGCGGATAACCAACCGAGATCACGTAAAGATCCCTCCCTTTCCCTATTATCAGCCAAGCATGGTTATGTCAAATTAATATAAGCCAGTCAGCATAACCAACAGGCAGTAAAGTATTCACAGGTGACTAGGTAAAACCTACCGTTAGATCCATACTTTCATTAGATTATTCTAACATAAACCTGCGGGATTCTCACTAACCAGAAACTTCTTTTTTGTGTTATCAAAATAATCCTTCAAAGACGAAAATATTTAAAACGACTATTGGTGTGCCCCAATAATTTGACACACCAACAGTTATAGAAGGATCTTTTTGATTTAAAACTACCCGCCTGGGGTTAAACCTCCTAGAGAACAATCTGCTTCTTTCAATCTACCCCTCAAAAGTTGCTCCGCAGCTAGAAATAACCTTGCAATAGGAATTGAGAGGTAAACTGCGAGAGTTCGAAAGGTATGTTGGTAGGAAAAGTGCCAAAAGCTAAAGTACATAATCCCAGAATAATCAGAGGAACCAACATACGCATTGGGACTTCATCCATATCAAATTCCGAATGCCCGCCAGCAGAAGCATGATGAGGATTGGCAGCAGCAGGTGCAGCTTCCTCATCGCCTCCTAAAAAGGCTGGCAGGATAATAGGTAAGTAATACATGGCATTGAGCATACTGCTAATTAACAGTATGAGAACATATACAGTATACCCACCTTCCAGGAATCCCAGGCATAACGACCACTTGCTCAAGAAGCCGTTTAAAGGAGGTATACCAATCATGGCAAAGGCAGCCAGGGTAAAAGCTCCCATGGTAATGGGCATCTGCCTGCCGACTCCCTGCATGTCCTCGATTTTCCTCTTCCCCGTTTTCCAAATTACTGCCCCTGCTGCTAAAAAGAGAGTACTTTTCATGATAGCGTGGCTGAAAATATGGAAAACATCTCCAGTTAGGGCAAACTCGTTGAAAACCGTCATCCCCAAAATAATGTAACCCATTTGCCCCACGCTGGAATAAGCTAACCTTCTCTTAATATCATCTTGGGTAAGGGCCACAGCGGACCCCAAAAGTATAGTAATAATACCCAGAACGGCCATTACATGGTTCCATCCTACCGCTTGGAACAGTTCCATGCTGAATACATCAAAGATCATCCTTAATAACCCGTATGCACCCGTTTTAAGCATTATCCCAGAAAGCAAAGCACTGGCTGGCGAAGGAGCCACCGGGTGAGCATCAGGAAGCCAGACGTGCAGGGGAAACATTCCTGCTTTAATCCCGAATCCTATTAAAAATGCAAGGAAAGTTAATAAAGCCAGGGTGGAATACTCTTCAATAAGGGGTCCCTGTCCCAAGCTCACCGTCCCGGCTACTTCGAATATTATTATTATTCCTAAAAAGATGGCCAGCCCGCCAATAATGGTAACGATTAAATACTTGTAGCCCGCCTTGAGAGCATCAGGGGTTTCTTCGTGGATGACCAGGATGTAAGCTATTAAAGACATTAACTCAAAGAATATGAACAGAGTGAAAAAGTCCCCCGCCAAAAAAATACCCTGACAGCTTCCCAAGGTAAAGATGAGTACCGGGTAATATCGTTCTTTTCCATGTTCGTGAGACATATAATCCAATGAATATATTGCAGCCAGCAACCACACAAAGGAAGAAATCAAAGCCAGGCTGTAGCTTAAAATATCCAGGCGGAAAGATATAGCTAATCCGGGAAGCACTTCGAATAGCGGGTAATCTAACACCTTGCCTCCCACTGCTTCTGGATAAAGGAAGATTACCCCCAAAAAGGTAGCTAGAGCAGTAGCTAAGGAAAGAGCAGTACACATCCTCTCCGAACGTGGCCCCACGTACATGATCACCGCAGTCATAAAAATGGGGAACATAATTATAAACATAATAATGGCAGCAATTAGATCTTCACTCATAAGCACCTCTTCCTTTCCCCTGGTAAATAATAATGTTTATATACGGGTTTATCCAACAATCCAAAGAAATACTACCTAACTCCCCTAGTTAAAAAACGTTTCCACTGCCTGTTCCAACATACCGACTACCGGTTGCGGACTAAGCCCCAAAAAGAAAATCAAGAACAAAAGGATCAGCACTGGAGCCATCATGCTGGCATAAATTGGTTTGAAGGTAGTGTCTTCCCTTTGATGTTCCGCTAAAAAAGCGTTAATCGAAATGGGAAAATAATATACTGCATTCAAAAGACTGCTTATCAGAATCACAATTAGAAAAAAAGGCCTGTCTACGTCCAGGGCTCCCCAGGCCAAGTAAAGTTTGCTAATAAATCCAGCAGTAATAGGAATACCCACCATAGAAGCCCCACCTACCGTAAAAGCAGCCATGGTCCACCTCAGCCGCACTCCGATCCCTTCAAAATGCCTCAAGTGCTTCAATCCAGAGGTATGTATAATAATACCCGCCACCATAAAAAGCATCGCTTTCATAACGGCATGGTTCAATATGTGTAGTAGTCCCCCCACCAGAGCCAGTTCGTTAAATAAGCCCAGCCCCATAAACACGTATCCTATTTGGGCTATACTGGAGTAAGCCAACATTTTTTTAAAGTTATCCTGGACCATGGCAAAAATAGAACCGAAAAGCATGCCGAAAGTAGCTAACCAAAGTATGACTTCCAGCATGGGGATCATATCAAAAAGCTCCAGGGGAAAAGCCCTAAATATCAGGTGCACCAAAGCCACAGCGTATATTTTGATAACCAAACCGGAGAGCACGGCGCTAGATGGAGAGGGAGCAGAGGCATGGGCATCAGGCAACCATACGTGAAGGGGGAAAAGGGCAGCCTTTACTCCAAAAGAGACCACCATGAGGGACATGGCTACCAGCACATTGTAAGGGTACTGTTCCGCCCCCACTTCCAAAGCAGTAGAAACCATGTCCATGTTCATATAACCAGTAACCATGTAGAGCATGGCCACTGACAGGAGATAACATCCTGTGCCCATAGCGCTAAGAATCAAATACTTGAAGGTAGCCTCTAAGCATTCCCGGTCTTCCTTAATAGAAATTATTGCACAGGACGCAATAGCGCAAATTTCCATGAAAACAAACAAGTTAAACAAGTCGTTGGTAAGGGCCATCCCTGACATGGCCCCCATTAACAAAAGATACAGGGTGTAGTACCAACCAATAACTTTTTCTGCCAGCTCTTCTTTTAGGTCTCTTATACTATAGACCACTATCAGTAAACCTATACCGTGAAGCACCAAAAGCATATAAGTGCTTAAATACTCAACTTTAAACTCTATTCCCCAGGGAGGAGCCCAACCTCCCATATGGTAAACATAAGGGCCGAGATTATTCACCTGGATAGCCATAACCACGGACATTAATAGGGCCAACCCCATGGAAACCAGGGTGGCGGGGACGCACCACTCCTTTTTCCAAATAGCCAGCAG
>CAZXDQ010000194.1:0-4285 GCA_964639405.1 uncultured Syntrophomonadaceae bacterium
GTTCGGGATAAAAGAAAGGATTAAAGAATAAGAAGAAGCACACGGGTAAGGGTTTTCCATGTTTTAGGATGTGTAAGGCACCGATCTGCTTCTAACACCATACAAGTAACTCTGAACGGGGCTGGGTGTGAATTAATCCTACCCGTTGCAATAGTTCCATTGCTTTTTCTTTATTTATGATTTAACACCTTCCTTATCCTCCCTTTTTTTCGTGGTTCTACCGGCTCTTGCTTGGTTGCGGTATTGACCCTACTCTGAACATGGATTAGGTTAGGAATACTAAAAAGGCATTCATGCTGTGGTTGGTTATGATGATGGTAAGCTACCGTTGTCGGTAAATTATTGATCAATCACTTTGCCAAACAAGATCATTGTAAAAAATATAACAAAGAAATCTTCTCTTTGTAACGGCCATAACTGGTAATAGGTATTAGAGTGTCTGTGGAAGCTGCGACGTTACACCAAACACCAAAGCGAGAGAAGATTTTTACTAAAGAAAGTAAAGTACAAAGTTAATGGTGAAGTAATTAATTAAAGAGTCGATTTACATAATTGATTATGTTTGATAATTTTACGGTATCTTTTGTGTTTAAGTTAATTTGCGAAGAAAAGAACAGGCAAAGAAGGTGTTGTAAATGAAAGCTTATAAGAATAGATCATCAGAATCCAAAATGAATGAAAAAGCAAACAGCAAGAAAGAGGATCTGCATGGCAACAAAGGAACAAAAAGAGTCAGCAAAGAGACGAATTTGCCAAAAAAGAAAGGGAATACCCCCGAAAAAGCAACTTCCCAAGCGTTGCCCTGGTGGAAAAAAAACTGGATAAGGTTTGGCTTGCCCCCGCTGTTGATAGTATTGTTCCTTTTTACTGGGGAGATGGGAGGTGTTCCCATCGGGGGTGGAGGTAGCGAAAATAAGCAAACGATGGTCACCATGTCCGCAGTTGATTACGGGGACCCCCTCACAGATGAGACGGCCAAAGTGGAAGTAGCAGATATATTGAATTCCCCCCTTGACTATGAAGGTGATATAGTGGTGGTAGAAGGTGAATTGGGGCCAGGTTGTGTCTCCGGATGCCATTTTCAAATAGTGGATGGAGAGGAAGCTATCTTTGCTCAATCTGAATTTATAGTGGAGGAACCCTTGGGCAACAAGGTTAAAATAGCAGCTAAAGTAGAGGTGCTTCCTGGTGAAATAGCGTCTTTGGCTGCAAGAAATTTGCAGGTTTTAGAAGAATAAAACAACCCAAGACATCTTAAAATATTAAATGTTTTATATATATTGAGTTTTGTAAAAATATAGAAGAGATGAGTTCAATAGATGAGCTAAATTAGCAATAATTGAGGTGATATTCAATCCAATGGACCTACACGGCACCATCACCATTTTTTTGAGTATCATTATCGAAGCGCTACCCTTCGTGCTCATCGGAGTTTTGGCTTCTTCTTTGATACACTTATTTGTTTCTGAAGAACTGATTCGTCGAGTGTTGCCCGCTAACCGATTTTTACGCTTGCCGGTGGCTTCCCTGCTGGGAATTCTGTTTCCTTTGTGCGAGTGCGGTATCATTATCATTGTTCGTCGTCTGTTGCAGAAGGGCATTACCCTTTCCACCGGTATGACCTTCATGTTAGCAGTGCCTATTATTAATCCCGTGGTGGCTGCCTCTACTCATATGGCTTTCCCTCACATCCCCATGCTTTATTACCGTATGGGCGGGGCTTTCGTGGTTGCCCTGTTGATAGGGGTAATTGTGGAGCTGTTTTTTAATGATTCCCATCGGTACTTGCGGGATATGCCTGCGCCTGCCGATGCTACGGGGTGTTCACACACGCATTGTAGTGGTTCTGGCATCGGGGATGGTGCCGAAAAAGGGGATACCACTAGCTATGGTGAGACTTCGCCGGGGTGGACTGTCTTACCAGTTTTTGATGTCAGCAGGGGAGGAATTGAAGATTCTGACGTTGGAACAGGAGATGAATTTTCAGGAACCCAGGAAGCGCCAACACACCCTGGTTTTATGCACTGGACCCGGCAGATACTCTCCCACGCAAGTGAGGATCTCTTTGTCATGGGAAAATTCCTCATTATTGGTGCTTTCCTGGCGGCTCTAATACAGACGGCAGTGTCCCGGGAACTATTAACTTCTGTGGGTCAGGGCGAAGCTTCCTCCATAGGAGTGATGATGCTATTAGCTTATAGCCTTTCCATCTGCTCTGAAGCTGATGCTTTTGTGGCTAGCTCTTTTGCCGGTACTTTTCTGCCGGCATCTCTCACCGCTTTTCTGTTGTACGGCCCCATGACTGATATCAAAAACACCTTGGTAATGCTGGCCTTCTTTAAGCCGCGTTTTGTGGTCATTTGGTTGGGGTTGATTACCGTTACCGTATTTTTGATTACTTATTTGCAGGCTGTTATCTTATAAATTTTTTCGCGAAGTTTAGCATACTGAGTTTAAGCGGAAAGGATGATTTCATGGGCAAAACAAGTCCCTTCGAATATTATTTACGTTTCTTGATCTTGTTGGGCTTTGGTTTTTGGTTTATCTATTTATGGTTTACCGGGAACCTGGATCTTTACATTCACCAGCGCTTTCACGGCTTGACTTTGGCCGCTGCTGCGGTTATGTTTCTGTTGGCTGTTATCGAGAGATACAATACCACCGCCGCCGAAGAGGGGGAGCTGGTAAGCGATGAGGCTTGCGGCTGCTGCGGAGGAGCGCATGAACTGCACCATTCTTCACCGGAAGAGGATGCAGACGAATCTACTTCAAGGGAGAAAGAAAATAATACGCGCTTCTTCTTTACTATTTGCAACTGGAGCACTATCAAAAAAAGTTTAACTTATATAGTTTTTATTATCCCTCTGCTCCTGGCTTTCCTTATTCCTCCTGAGGCGCTGGATCCATCTATGGCAGAGCAAAGGGGTTTTAACGTCAATATAGGTGCCAGCGGCGCCAACGAGGAAGATGCTGCTGATGGAATCGGAGAGTCAGCAGCCGGGGAGTCGGCTTCCCTTCCGGAAAGTGAAATAACCGATGGCCACCTTCAAGTGGACCCCGATAATTACGTGCAGGTAACTGATGAATTGTGGGAAAACCCGGCCGACTTCTCCGGCAAAGAACTTACCGGGAAAGGTTTTCTATATAAAGAGTCCGGCTTGGAAGAGGGGCGGTTTATGCTGGGCCGGTACATGATCTTCTGTTGCATTGCCGACGCCATCGTAGTGGGCTTTATTGTGGAACCTCCCCCTGAAGCCCACGTTGCCGAAGATACCTGGGTAGAAGTTACTGGCGAGATAAACGTAGGTACTTACCAGGGCGAGGAGACGGCAGTGGTAGAAGTAACGGATTGGCAAGAAGTAGAAGAACCGGGTAATCCTTACGTCTTCTACTATTAAACCTGATAGCAATTTTTTTATTGATTAGTAATTTGTACATTGTAAAATTATATCCGTAAGATAATACAACAAGAATTTTTCTGATTTACCATAGTGTAGTCGAGCAATATACTTTATAGAGGTTTTACAATGCTAGTGTTAAATTTAGTGGTTCTTCTCCATTTTAGTTAGCGAATTACCGTTCCCCTGGGCAAGATTGTTTAACCTTTAGTTTACAATACTCTAAGTCGTGGAAGCCGTAAGCTTGCTTTTTGATAACCTTAATTTTATTATTAATGCCTTCCAATTTACTGGTGTGAACCGGGTAAGAGGTATGGTCAAGAATTCCATATTCATGTTTTTGCAGAGTTTTTATAAACTAACTAAGCTTGGGGATGCCCGAATCTAAAGCTTTCTGGCACCAATTATCGAAAGCATTCTTCATCTTATGAAGGTTTTCTTTTATGTGATTAAATAAAAGAAAAAGAGCCCCTTCCCGGGGCAATTTTTTTGTTCACCTTTTGTTCACCCTTTAAGCAGTACTAACTCTATAAAGCTGGCGCGCCCGGGAGGATTCGAACCTCCGGCCTACGGATTAGAAGTCCGTTGCTCTATCCACTGAGCTACGGGCGCATACAATTTAATTTTAACTTACAATTCCCGTCATTTCAAGGCACTTTAGAAATTATACACTTTAGAAATAAAACAAAATTCAGAGTTTTTAGTAGATTTATTCTTTTATTTGAAGGGGTAAAAATTTTATGAAATTGCCAGGCATGGGAAAAAACCAGGGGTCAACGGTGAAGGGGTATTTTTAAAATATGACCAAAAAATCTATCATTTCAAGTAAAGTATCAATAATGACCAATATTTCATAAATTTATATATTTCATAATTTTTTATATTGT
>CAZXDQ010000195.1:0-4284 GCA_964639405.1 uncultured Syntrophomonadaceae bacterium
GAAAACCTGCTGGACCTAAGCCGCAAAGTTTACCCGGGGAGCTGTCACTTACGCAAATTTTATTTGATGGGCTGGTGACCACGGCGCGGTCGCTCCAGGGCAAAAATGGGTAACCACAAGTCCGAACAGAGAAAAAAAACTATCCTGTGGGTAATAAAAATGACCGTGGGCACCTTTTTTATTGCGGTGGTTTTCGGGCTGGTGTCCCAAATTCTGATGGAAGGCATAGAAATTGTTTTTCTTTCGGTGTTTTTATTGCTTTTCATCGTGTTTTTGGGAGTGCTCTTTGACACCATAGGCACTGCCGCTGCCGCGGCGGATGAAGCTCCGTTGAACGCAAAAGCCACCCGAAAAATTTTCGGCGCCCAAAAAGGCGTATACTTGGTGCGCCGAGCAGATCAGGTGGCTAATTTTTGTAATGACGTGGTGGGAGATGTAACTGGTATTTTAAGCGGAGCCGTTGCAGCTTTGTTGGTGTTGCAGTTGGCTGTAAATCTTCCAGACATGAAACTGTACCTGCGGATTCTATTAACCGCTTTGGTAACTTCCCTTACTGTGGGCGGCAAGGCTTGGGGCAAGTATCTGGCCATAAACTATTCTACCGAGATAATGCTGGCGGTAGGCCGGATCTTGAGTGCTGTCGACCTCATGAAGGAAAGGATATCGGGCGCTTATAGGAGTTAATAGAAGCAGATGAAGTTGGTAAGTGATGGCCATATAGTGGCTGAGACAACCAGGAGAATAGAGCTAGCAATGAAATGAGAATGAAATAGGTAGAGGTCTTCCCTTGGAGCCTACCGGGGAATGAGGTTATTATAAATCAAGTGGTTGGTTATCGAGGGGTTAATATAGGAACCTCAGGTTGCCTTTTATCCAGAAAACGTAACTAGAAAGGAGAACTTAAGCTTGAAGGTACTGGACCGGGTGGAATATCCTTCTGATATTAAGAAGCTGTCACCAAAGGAGCTGCGTTTACTCTCTCAGGAGATCAGGGATTTTTTACTATTGACGGTCTCTAATCAAGGGGGGCACCTGGCTCCCAATTTAGGGGTGGTAGAGCTAACCTTAGCTATGCATCGAGTTTTTGATTGTCCCCGGGATAAGATTGTTTGGGACGTGGGACATCAGAGTTATGTCCATAAGCTATTAACCGGCAGGAAGAAACTTTTTCACACCCTGCGTAAATTGGACGGGTTGAGCGGTTTTCCCAAACCCCAGGAGAGTGCCTACGATGCATTTTTAACCGGACACAGCAGTACATCTATTTCTGCCGCCTTGGGAATGGCTAAAGCTCGAGATCTGCAAGGTGATGATTACCAGGTGTTAGCTTTTCTGGGCGATGGTGCTCTTACCGGGGGCATGGCTTACGAAGCTCTCAACCATGCTGGACATCTGGGTTTGGATTTTTTGGTGATTTTAAATGACAATGAAATGTCAATTGATTATAATGTGGGCGGGATGTCCGCTTACTTAGGGCGTATTCGTTCGGATCCCAAGTACTACCGCATAAAAGAAAACTTGGACCAGGCAGTGCGGCGCATCCCGGCTATTGGCGAATCGCTGGCGGAATCTGCCGACAGGATGAAAACCGCCGTGAAGTACTATATGATGCCGGGGATTATTTTTGAAGAGTTGGGCTTTACCTATTTGGGCCCTGTAGACGGACATGATATAAAATCTCTAACCTATGTTTTGAAGCGGGCCAAAAACATGAAAGGACCGGTCCTGGTTCATGCCCTGACGCAAAAAGGAAAGGGATATACCTACGCTGAAGAAAAACCGGCCAAGTTTCACGGGATTGGCCCCTTTGACCTGGATAACGGGAAGCCTCAATCTTCGAAAAAGGCTCCTTCTTACACTGAGGTTTTTGGTAACGCCCTGGTGGAATTGGCAGAAAAAAGGCCGGAGATAGTAGGTGTTACCGCTGCTATGACTGGGGGCACTGGCTTGGACAAGTTTGCTGAACAATACCCCCAGCGTTTTATGGATGTGGGTATTGCTGAACCCCACGCAATTACTATGGCAGCCGGCATGGCTTCCCAGGGATTCCGCCCGGTAGTGGCCCTGTACAGCACTTTTTTGCAAAGGGCTTACGACCAGGTGGTCCATGATCTTTGTTTGCAAAAGCACCCGGTGGTTCTGGGAATAGACCGGGCCGGGATTGTCGGTGAGGACGGCGAGACTCACCAGGGGATCTTGGACCTTTCCTATCTTCGGCATGTGCCAAACATGTCCCTCCTGGCGCCCAAAGACGAAGATGAGTTGAGGCACATGCTGAACACTGCTTTAGGTTACCAGGAAGGCCCGGTGGCTATTCGCTATCCCCGGGGCGCGGGACTGGGAGTAGAGCTTCAAGCAATGGAAGTGCTGCCCTGGGGTAGAGCGGAGGTTCTGCGGGAAGGCGAAGACCTGGTATTTTTGGCAGTGGGGACTATGGTCCATCCCACCCTGCAGGCTGCGGAAAAGCTCTCCCAGGAAGGTATTCAGGCGGCAGTGGTGAACTTGCGCTTTGTTAAACCCTTGGACAGGGAAACCATACTCTACTGGGCTTCTCGTTGCAGAAAAGTGATTACTGTAGAGGAGAATGTTTTAGAGGGGGGCACGGGTAGCTCAGTGCTGGAACTGCTGGGAGGCCAGGGGAACAATGTGGAGATCCGCCGCTTAGGCATTCCAGAGACCTTTGTGGAGCATGGCAGCCGGGGAGAGCTTTTAAAGAAGTACGGCTTAGACCAGGACGGTATCTATCAGTATGCTCTTTCCTTTTGTGAACATAAAATGGCAGGGAGGATGTAGTGGGCAAGAAGAGGCTGGACATCCTGCTGCAGGAAAAAGGATTTTTCCAGGGACGCAATCGGGCCCAGGCGGAAATTATGGCCGGGAGGGTGCTCGTGAACGGAGAAAAACTCGAAAAGCCCGGCACTAAAATTGATTCTGGGGCGGAAATTACTGTAAAGTCTTCTAGCCATTCCTACGTAAGCCGGGGAGGCTTAAAGCTGGAAAAAGCCCAACAGGATTTGGGTTTTTCCCTGAAAGACAAAGTAGTCCTGGATGTGGGCGCTTCTACCGGTGGTTTTACCCATTTTGCTCTTGAGCAGGGTGCTCGCAAAGTTTACGCGGTAGATGTAGGCTATGGCCAACTTCATTGGGAGCTGCGACAGGATAAGCGGGTAGAAGTTATGGAAAGAACCAATGCCCGTTATTTAAAACCAGAAGATATTCCCGGGGAAATCCCCCAGGTGGGGTTGGTGGATGTCTCTTTTATTTCCCTTACTAAAATTTTCCCGGTCTTGAGCAACCTGCAACTGCGAGAAATTGTGGTCCTGGTGAAGCCTCAGTTTGAAGCAGGAAAAGAAAAGGTAGGGAAAAAAGGAGTAATAACCAGTCCTGAAGTACATAAAGAGGTCTTATTGAAAACAGCCCGGTGTTTGCTTGAATGGGGTTATGAATGCTCAAATCTTACTTTTTCCAGGGTCCAGGGGCCTAAGGGTAATGTAGAGTTCTTTTTTTATGCCTGGACTCACTGCGGTTCACCTGGTAGTACTTCCTTTCCGGGGGAGGATAAAATTGAGGAAGTGGTAAAGGAAGGGTGGAATTTTTTTAACCAGGCATAATTTGCTTTAGGAATATGTTTTCTGCAGCAGGGTAAAATATTGGAAAGGAAGCACTAAGGAGCCTCGACAAGGGGCAGTTTCCTGAGGGAGTGTTGCCATGAAAGGGGTAGGTTTGCTTCCCAATTGGGACAAAGAACACACTGCAGTTATTGTCCAAAAAATTGATGAATATTTTTCCCAGCACCGGGTGCCGGTAAAGACTTTGCCCCGAAATATTAACATTTTGGCGGACAATTTCTCTGCCCAGATCTCTTCCTGGAAGGAAGAAGTGGAAGTCCTTATAGTAGTGGGAGGGGATGGCACTATTCTCCGGGTAGCCAGGGAGCTGTTCCGGTGGAAACTTCCCATTTTGGGTATAAATGCCGGTCACAAAGGTTTTTTGGCAGAGATAGAACTTAATAATCTGGAGCAAGCTCTTAATTATCTTCTCCAGGGAAGTTATCATCTGAACGAAAGAATAATTTTGCAGGCGGAAATTGAGCGTAGCAATCAACAGCTGATCGAGTTCGTAGCGGTCAATGACGTAGTGGTTTCTCGAGGACCGTTTTCCCGTATTATTGCCCTTAACGCTTATATCAATCAGGAGTACCTGGAAACTTATTCCGGGGACGGATTGGTGGTGGATACTCCCACCGGATCCACCGCATACTCTCTTTCCGCAGGGGGGCCTATT
>CAZXDQ010000196.1:0-4261 GCA_964639405.1 uncultured Syntrophomonadaceae bacterium
TGACATATGTCAATAACTACTTTAAAGAATATTTTCCATATCAACCAAGCACCATATACCAAAGGAGGGGAAACATCTCTCCCAGGGGGATATATCTGGTTACAATAAATTTTCACCAGGTTTTCAGGAGAGCATCTAAGAGCAAAAAGGAGGAAAAAGAAATAGGAGGGATAGAATAACAATACTAATCCTCTAGAAAAAATAGATTTTTTGCTTTTTTCCCTTTGCTAGATGGCATGCAATAAATTATAATGATGATAAAGTATGTCCATTAATCACAGGAGTTTTAAAAACACCAGTAAAAACCCGGAGCAAACCCCCTTAAAGTATTAACTTTAAGGCTCATTAACTTTTTTAGGGAAATAAATTCTAACAAAGGAGACTTAAAAAATGCCCCGACCACCTAAGTGGCGAAAAATCTCTTTTTTGCCAAACCTTACCTATTTCAAGCCGGCAGGGGTACCGTTGAAAAAGCTCGAGGAAGTTTGCATTGAAGTAGAAGAGTTGGAAGCCGTTCGCCTAAAAGATTTGGAGGGACTGGACCAGGAAAACTGCGCCAACCAGATGGGGATCTCCCGGGCCACTTTTCATCGGATCATCAATGCTGCCCGCGCTAAAATAGCCAGCGCCCTGGTAGAAGGGAAGGCTATCCGTTTGAGCAAAGGACAAATGACAGAAAATCTGCTCTGTCAAAGCTGTGGAATAGAAATTAACCTGGAAGAACATCAGCAAACCAGTAATTTAGAAGTTTGCCCCCGCAGCATGAGACTGCGGTGCCCCTTCTGCGGAAAAAAAGTAACGGCAGGAGGACCTCCAGAAGGCCCCCACCGGGAAAGGAATAGAGAAGGCAGAGAAAATTAACACCTGCTCAAAATCCCTGCCTTACCCTCTATTTTTATTCTTCATTACCTGCTGCGCCAGCTCCTGAACCGTAGCAGGGGGATTCTGATAATCCTCCCTCTTAACCAGCGTAAGGGCACCTCCGGCACAGGTGGTGACACATAGACCACATCCCAGGCAGTTCTCCCGGCTAAATACCGCGGCACCTTCTTCCAGGGTTAACGCCCCGGTAGGGCACCTTTCTTCAGCACAAACTCCACAGCCGGTGCACTCCTGGGGATCCAAGCAGGCCTCAAAGCTGGAAGATGCCAATCCTTCCCGATACCCCAGCCTGGTAATAAGCATCAGGAAATGACAGCAACAGGGGCAGCAATTACAGATAAACAGGAGCCTGCCCTGATGGTTACTGCCGGTATGTACCAGCCCTGCCTCCTCGGCTGCCTTGAGAACTTCCTGGGCTTCTTCCAGGTTGATTAAACGGGCCATACCCCTCTCCGCTAAAAATTCTGCCGCCCCGTCAAAGGATAAGCAGACCTCCAGGGGTCGGTCACACTGCTGCTCAGTAGTGCGGCAGGGACAGCTGGCCAAAGCAATAGAACGCGCCTGATTCATCATTTCCGAAGCTTTTTCAAAGGGGAGGATTTCAAACTCTTCTTCCTCTATTTCCTCTATTTCTTCAAGAGCCCCTTCAGCGGGAAAGACCCGGTTCCAGGGGGGATTGGCCCGAGCCAACTCAGGACCCATCTGCTTCATATAATAAGCGTGCCACAGGCGGGCCAACTCTTTCTGCTTGTCCTCTTCAAAACCTTTCATAAAAGGGTATTCGAAAAGCCCAGGATAATTGGGCAGTAATGCATAATAAGTAGTGCCTTCCATCGCCTTGGCCAACACTACTCCCCGATCCGCCATACCCTCCAGTTTTTCTTTAGTCTCTTCTTCCTTGACTCCCGATTGCTCGGCAATTTTCTCGGGGGGCTTAGGCTGAAAATCCAGGCTCAATGCCAGGTCCAGTTCTTCCGGTTTAAATAGGTGCTTTAAAATCTCGATAAATTCTTCACTCTCCGGTGCCCCTATCGGATGCTGATCCAGCTTTTGCTGCAACTTGCGGTAATGGTGCATGCTGCCAGCCACCTCCCTCTTACTATTAACATTTTTAAAAAAAGCTCCCCTCATAGGAAGCTGGTATACCCCTAAACTTTAAAATCTACTTCCTGCATATGGCTTAAAACTTTAGGAACGTAGTTTTGGGTTTCGGAAAACGGGGGAATGCCACCGTACTTTTGCACATTGCCGGGACCAGCATTGTAAGCCGCTAAAGCCAGGCGGGTATCCCCAAACCTATCCAGCATCTGCCGGAGGTACCTGGCTCCGCCGTCGATATTTTGAGCAGGATCAAAGGGGTCATCCACCCCCAACTCCTTCGCCGTTTCCGGCATTAGCTGCATTAACCCCCTGGCTCCCACGGGAGACACCGCCTCGTTTTGAAAAGAGGACTCTACTTTGATTACCGACCGGATCAAAGAAGGGTCCAAATCATATTTTCTGGCAGCCTGCATAATCAGAGAATCCACATCTTCTCCCTTAACGCTCTCCCGGGGGGCTTCCCCATTATATGCAGCAGAAGCGGAGGAAGAAGAGGAAGAAGGTTCTTTCGCTTGGGCATGGTTAAGCGCCTCGGCAAAAGAAGCCGTTTTCTTCTCCGAGGGAGCAGAAGACTTTTCTGAATAAAGAGAACGCAACCCCAACAACAAATCCTGAAGCCAAACATTTATCAACCCTCTAAGCATTGTAGAACCTCCCTGAGGTTATTCCATAAAGACTGGATACTACCCGTGATACGTTCTATCCATGCCAGGCAACCGACCTCTAATCTGCTTCCTCCTCCATCCCCAACCTGCCCACCCAACCTATTATTTGTTCTATACCTCCTGATTTGTGAAATTATTATAACAAATCGCCCCTCCCGGGGCAAGATGAACCACACCCTGTAAAACTGCCCCTGCAACCAATACCCGGATAAATCCGGAACCCTGCTTCGATAACTCCTCCTGAAAAGAGGTTCTTAAAAGGAGACTATCCGCCACGCTCTAACCCCTCTATATCTCACACCTGCGCCAGTCTACTTAACATGTTACTTAAGTTTGTTTATTTTTTTATTGTCTGTATTGTTTATTAGTTCCCCCAATATTCATTTTTCTGAAGACATTTGGCAGGATTTTTTTAAGCTAAAATAGTATTATTTATGTAAAATAGAAACTCTTTAATGACCCCTAAAGGTAAATCAAGAGGCAGATCCTTTATTACAAAAGCTATGATTTTGAAGATTAGAAAGTTTTATAAAATGATATACAAGGAATGATAAACGATGAAAAGTGAAGAGTTGTTGCACAAAATTTCTAATATTAGAACCTGGAAAAAGAAAGATGAACGTGCTCCTCATAAGCCTCTTTTAATTCTTTATATGCTTGGAAAATTATTAAATGAAGATAAACGTCTTATTCCTTATGAAACTATTAAGTCAGAATTAAAACATCTATTGGATGAATTTGGTCCTCCCCGTGCGAATCACCAGCCCAAATACCCATTTTTAAGGCTCGCAAATGACGGAATTTGGGAAGTAAAAGGAAATATTCATATAGATACCACCAAGGATTACAAAGAAAAAGAGTTACTGGAATATAATGTATACGGAGGTTTTCTACCAGAAGTATATTCCTTGCTAATGGATAACCATGAACTTGTTAGGAAAATAGCAAACCAGGTTTTAAATGATAATTTCCCCGAAAGTCTACATGATGATATCTTAAACGAAATAGGACTTGACTTAGTTACACCTAAAAGAATCCAGCGTAACCCTTGGTTTAGAGAGTTGGTATTACGCGCATATGAATATAGATGCGCTGTTTGTGGTTTTGATGTAAGGCTTGGACAAACCCTGGTAGCAGTGGAAGCCGCCCATATTAAATGGCATCAAGCAGGAGGCCCAGATGAAGAAAGCAACGGGATAGCCTTATGTGCTCTTCATCATAAGCTTTTTGATCGAGGTGTTTTTACTATAGATAATTTAATGACATTTAAAGTTGCAGAAAAGGCCCATGGCACTAAAGGCTTCCAGGAATGGCTAATGAATTTTCATGGGAAACAAATACAACTACCCCAGGCACCTCAATATGAACCAGCCCCCTCTTATTTGAACTGGCATGTAAGAGAGGTTTTTAAAGGTCCAGTAAGACACCTCTATTAAGTTTTCTCTGAGTTTCCCCCTTATTGTCATGGAAAGGAGATAATCTTTGTCTAAATGCGTTTTTTGTGATGAAGTTGAACGGGAAATTATTGCAGAAAATGAACTGGCTCTGGCCTTTTGGGACCAGTTCCCGGTAAATGAAGGACATGCCCTGGTGATACCCCGGCGGCACGTGGA
>CAZXDQ010000197.1:0-4246 GCA_964639405.1 uncultured Syntrophomonadaceae bacterium
ATCAGCGTAAGTCTGAAGCTCCCCTTTTCCATAGGCAGGAAGATATATGTTCATCTTTTTCACTTCCTTTGCAGTCTTTGCCAGCATCAATTGTCCGCTAAAAGTCCAAGGGCTACTGTCTATTTAAGTCTATTTTATATTGTTTTATTAGCCAACACAAGATGTATTATTTGTGCACTTCTTCCCTTAATTCGGCAGTTAACTTATAAACTCTCCGGGCCAACTCCGGAGAGTAAAGGCCGGTGCCGCAGCTTGGCGTTATAATCATCCGCTGCATTAAAAGCTTTTCGTTTACCCCATAGCTACACAGCCTTTCCATGCAGTTAAAAAGCCTTTCTTTTAATAATGCAGGAGTTTCTGCAAAGCAGGCATCAAGCACAGGTATAATACCCCAGGCAATATAGCCACCTTTTTCCATAAACTCATTGAGCTCTTCGCTTACAGATAGCAAAGAATTAAAGTAATTATAAGCATCCAGATTTATTATCACCGGCTCACTTTCCAAAAGAACGCTCCAGTCTACCGTGGAGCAAGCATGGATGCCAGGTATAGCCCCTTCCCTTTTTATAGCATCTATAAGGCTGGTGAAGGACTCCGTTATCCATTCAGCCTTCAGGCTTAAAAACTCCCTGTGGCCGTAAGCTTGCATCATACCTTCATCCAAAAAAATAATTACTGGCAATCCGGCTTTTTTTAGCTCCCTTATTTGCCATATAACATCAAGCTCCAAAGTCTTTACTATTAAGTCCCTTAACTGGTCATCAAAAAAAGCAGAATCTCCTTCTTCATTAAATACCTGCATCCCTGCAGTAAGAGGGGCTACCAGCTGTCCTTTAACAAAAGAAGCTTCACAGTTCTTATTCTTTTCCATGTGGTTTAAAAAAGCATAGAATCCTGAAGCAGATTCCCTGGGAATTGAGAACCTGGAACCCAAATCTTTTCCCTCTGCATTTTCCAGGTATATTTCATAGAACTCCGTAGCCCTTTCTAAAAAATCTTCCGAGTTGTTTTAGATGCGCGGGTTACTTCCCTTTTCCCTTTTCAACATGCCCAGCTCTACAAGAGGCTGTAAAAACTGGCTGCTAAAATACTCTTCGTCCCTGGTAGGAAACTGGGGCCAGTGGGGGCATTGGGGAAACGTCTCCATTACGAGTTCTAGCGCTTCTTTTTCTGCTATATTCGGCAAGCTCCCAATGCCCGTGGTTAGCAAGTTTACTTTGTCTAGCAAAAGTCAGACCTCTCTTTCTTTTCTTCTAGTTGTATTTACATATTTATTTAAAAAGCGCTTAAACTGTTGACTTATTATATTTTCGTTGGCCCGCCACTTAAATCCTTTTATAAAAAAATAATATTTCACCTGGAACTTTAAATACATCGATTAAAAATTTCCTGTGACAATTTTCAATATTTTTAGTCTTGTAAGGAAAGGGAGAAATTTAACCTTTTTTTTGACATTTTTATTTTTGCTTGGCATTTAAAATTTTAAAGGAGGTATTCCATGAACAAAAAAGCTTTACTTGTCTTAAGCAGCTTGCTTATTTTATCCATGTTAGTTTTTGTGGGTGCAGGAGCCGCAGAGAATTCAACAAGTAGTTCAGGGGAAGAAGGGGGGGAAATAAAAGTCTATGGAGATGCCGAAGTCACCGCTGAACCAGATTTTGCTTCCATCGTTTTAGGAGTGAATACCACCATCACAGATGTAAAAGGGGCTGCCCAAGATAACGCTGAAAAGATGGATTCTGTTATAGAAGCCTTAAAGGATTTTGGAATCGATAAGGAGAACATAAAAACCGGTGCTTACCGGGTAACCCAGCACCGGGAAAAACCTGAAAACAGGGAAGAGTATGGTGACAGGTTCGAAGTAACTAACCAGGTTGAATTGACTGTACCCGACACCGATAATGTAGGAGAAGCAATTGACTTGGCTATCAATACAGGTGCCAATAAAGTCTTGTCCTTAAACTTTGAGTTAAAAGAACAGGAGGCCTTGAAGTTAAAGGCACTACAACTGGCTACGAAGCAAGCCTTTAGTAAGGGTGAAGCTATCGCCCAAAGCGCTGATGTACAAATTAAAGGCGTTAAATCTATTACTGAAGAAATGGCCAGGTATACTCCTTATCGTGCTGAGTACGGCATGGGAGAAAGAGAAATGGTTGATGAAGCAGCGGAAACACCTGTAGTTCCAGGCGATATAGAGGTTCAAGCCCGGGTAAAAGCCGAATACCTGTTAAAGTAGTCCTCAGGGAAACCCGCCAAGGGAAAGGTTCTACTGCTGATAAAATATAGTAAATATAGCTATTGTTAATCGAGTAGGTAGGAGCCACAGTGATCAGCTGTGGCTCCATCCCTCTCACAGAACCGAGCGTACGGACCGCGTACTCGGCTCCTTGAAAAACCTCAGTCACTCTAAAAAGTGAGAGAAAATACCGACATTATATTTGGTTAAATTTACTAACCCAATTTCATCGAACCACTTGTTGGGAAGTGCCATGTTTACCAGGGCACTGTTGGAATTTCTCCACCTGTAGATCGAAATTTTCTTTAATTCCCCTTGATAACCTCTTCGTCTGAGTTCTTTGTGAAGTTGTTTCCAGCTTTTCCACTCTCTCATTTTCTTCATCCGCAATCTGCGTCTTATCCATTCCATTAATTCTTTGAATATTCCCTTACAGTTTGCTATCCTGAAATGATTCGCCCACCCTCTGATCACCGGGTTTAGTTCTTTGATTATCGTCGTGAGATTCTTTCCGTGATTTCTAGGAGTAAGTTCTCTTATTCTGTCTTTGAATTTCTTTATGTTTTCGGGATGAATGGAAACTGCTTTATTTCTTATTATGAAACCCAGATAGGCCACACCTTTGCGGTCATTTGTCAACTTTGTTTTCTCCCTATTTACTGTAAGTTTTAGATCTTTCTCCAATATTTCAGTAGCTATATCACGGTATTTCCTGGCCTGTCTCGGTGTGTAAGCAAATACCAGGATATCATCGGCATACCGTACTATTCGGATGCCCCTTCTTTTCATCTCCTGGTCAAATCTGTCAAGGTATATATTTGAAATTAACGGTGATATGACGCCACCCTGGGGACTTCCCAGGTCTGTTTCTTCTATGGCTCCGTCTTCCATTACCCCGGATTTAAGAAATTTCTTTATCAATTCGAGTACACTTCCATCGCTTATTTTCCTGGCTATTTCTTGTATGATTAGTTCATGATCAAGCCTGTCAAAGCATTTGGACAGGTCCATATCTACTACATGTCTCATATTATACTTATTCATGAACATTTCAGCTTTTGCTACTGCCTTTTGGCATGATCTGTTTGGCCTGTATCCATAGCTGGAAGGGTGAAATCCAGGTTCATAAATGGGTTGTAGTATGTTTAGTACCGCCTGTTGTGCTATTCTGTCTCTGACCGTTGGGATTCCGAGAGGGCGTATGGTTCCATCGGGTTTGGGTATGTTCACTCTTTTCACTGGCTGTGGTTCGTAAGTGCCGGTTTTAAGGTCGTGATGAAGTTGTTTGAGGTTATTTCCCAGGTCGCAGCCATAGGCCTCCACGGAAACACCGTCTATTCCGGGTTTACCTTTGTTAGCCCTGACTTTGCGGTAGGCTTTTTCAAGGTTTTCCATTCTGTATATCTTGTCTATCAAGCTATACCATTTCTTCATCACTGACACCTTCTTTCCTCGTGCGCTGGCTCTTTTACTCTCTCCGGGATGTTGATTCCTTCAGGTATTCTTGACGGCGTCTCTAGCTCTAAGGCAATCTTACCTGTCAGTGTATACCCTAGTCCACTGAGCGGACGGACAGGCCAGTTGGCTCGTCACCCCCGGTCTGCCGTTCCCCCGGCGCATTTCAGCTCCGGGTTTTCTTCTCACCCGTAGAAGTTAGTTGAGTTCTTCGCAGTCCTTGGTTTTCCTTTCTCACCCCTTCGCATAGCACAGACGCTTTTGACATCTATGCCCCACTGCAACCAGGTACAGTGTCCTCCCGGTTTTATCCTCCGTACTGTTACCAGTCTTCATTGGCCGGAAGTTTATCACTACTATGGGCTCCTCTGCACCCTGCACCGCTTCGACCCTCCCTTGTGTTTCCACTTGTTCGGGTCTTACCTGTCGTCACAGGACAGCTACAGGGCTTCCCCGGTTAAGTCTGCCTGCCTGAACCTGAACGCATCCGTCTTAACCTACCGGGTTATCCAGCTTTGGGGCATTCCCATGTTTAGCAGGGTTACCCACCCGATC
>CAZXDQ010000198.1:0-4240 GCA_964639405.1 uncultured Syntrophomonadaceae bacterium
TGGAATAGGATTAAAAAAGCTAAAATCAATGCTATTACTGCCAGAGCTGATTGCAAGTATGGCTTGCTGTTATTTGAAGTAACAAACTTCATTACTGGCAGCAGGGCAGCTATCATTAAAAAGCCTGCCAAAATCGCGGTTTGAAAGGGGTTGAGAAAGTGAACCAGGAGAAAAGTAAATAAAATGCCCCCCAGCATATTTCCAGCCGCTTCTCCTACGTAAGTTTTTTCAGCTCCGATGGTATCCTGGGCACCGCTTAATTGACGCCAGAATTTGGACAGGGTTACAAACTGTGCACCAAGCATTAAACAAGCAGGAGCAAGTACTAGGAAACAGGAAACTAGCATATCCGGCAGAGAAAGGTAAGCTCCAGGGAGCACCTCAAAAATACCCCTCAGATGGCGTATGATGAGCAAAGTGGCCGGCAGCACCAGGAGCAGTCCGGTTGAATTAATAAAAAGGAATAAAGGTACACTTTTTATGTTTTTGATAATAGTTACTACCAAACGACTGCCGATGCCCACCCATAGTAGCCAGGAGGCCAGGATAATGCCTAGAGTTAACTCGTTACCGTGAAACACCATTAAAAGTTCTCTTAGAATGAGAACTTGGCCAATTTGAGAAACTATACCCAGCATCAGTACAGCCGGTAAAGGCCCCAACAGAAACTTCACGGTTTTTCATCCTTTCCTGAACATGCTGGCTCCATGCTTTGAGGCAAGGAAATTCTAGCATATCAAAGAAAGTGTATCAATGTAAGTATTGGTGCGATAATATTTGCTCTAAAAGTAAAAATATAAGAGTTATTCTGATGTATTCTATGGTTTAGAAATAAATGAATACGTAACTTTATGCAAGACAAAAGAGGGAAGGTGAGTGTATTTGGATTCATTTTGTTTGGCAGTTATTTTGACAAGATTATGATGATTATGTATAATTGGAACTAACAATTGAGATATGATATTCTCACATTAAAATATACTAAGGATTCTACCTTTGACCTTCTCAGAAATATCTAAATGCACTTGTCCAGCAAGTGCATAAATTTTTATGAAATTTTTTTTCTAAATTTTTAAAGCTTATCCAGAAAGGAGGAGGGAAAATGCTAGAATGCCCCAAGTGCGGTAATTTAGAGTTTGTGGCGGAGGGTAAAACCGAAGGCATTTTTACTGTGCTTATGTCCTCTGAAAAAAACGGATACTATTGTGAACTACGGAAGGTAGATCATCTGGACGAGGATAGGCTGATGATAAAGAACATTAGGTGCCCCGAATGTGGTTGGATCTCCAGGCTACGCACTCAAGAGTCCCCTGAATCTAGCGAAGTATAATTTCCTTTGGGTAGTAAATATTTTTATAATCCAGTAATACAAAAGCGGTCTCTTCCGAGACCGCTTTTTATATTTATATTTAAAAGAGGGGGTTACTTTATATGGTACTCTCTTATTGTTACTGGATCATTGCCTGAACTTTATATTTTGGTTACAAATTGTAAATCTTTTGGTCAATGTTTTTTGTTTACCGAGTTCTTAACCGATCGGGAAATAAAAAAGCGTGCCATCCAGGAAAACAACAGAAAGAAAACTAACAACAGTGCGTATTCCATGGGGAACACCTCCCCTTTAAAAATTTAGTATACTTGAAGACAGGTCTTAAAATTCCACGTTATTCCATCGCTGCTATATTCTGAATTGTCAAAAATATCTTTAATTTCTTACATTATACCTCTTGTTCCCTGCTGCTGTCAAGAGAGGGGTAACAACTCCTTTTATCTATTTAAATTGGACACGCCTTTCAGATAACGTCGATTTGTTTTATGATATTACTCATTGCCTTAAACCAGTGCAAAAACTTATTTGATCAATAAAAAACCCAAAAGACAAAAATTTATGCCAATAATAAATTTAGAATTGACTGGGAAATAAAAAAAAGTTTATAATATTTGACAAATAATTATAGTAGGACTGGGGGGGTGATAAGAGTTCGGTTACGTTGAGTGTGGCTTTTTCTTAACGTTAATCTTAGTAAACGTACAATGTTTTTGAAGTACTTTAAACCGAAGAGGTGATGTAGTATGGAACTGGAAATGATGAGTGTGATTGGAATTATTTTATCTCTTGCTTTGTTAGTTTTTCTGGCTATGCGGGGCTTTAGTATCCTGGTGGCAGCGATAATTTGTGCAGTGGTAGTGGCATTAACCAGCGGGATGGACTTGATGGAAGGGCTAGGAGAAGTCTACATGGCAGAATTAGCAGGCTTTGCTCAGGACTTTTTCTTGATATTCTTGTTTGGGGCTATTTTTGGTAAGTTTATGGAGGACAGTGGTGCTGCCAAATCTATAGCGTATGGTTTGCTCAATGTTACCGGGAGAGATAAGCCTTTTCGGGTACTGTTGGCACTAGTGATCATTTGTGCAGTTTTGACCTATGGGGGAGTGGTACTATTTGTGGTAGTCTTCACAGTTATTCCCTTGGCTAAACCCCTCTTCAAGGAATTAAACCTGAGCTGGACCATGGTTCTAGCTCCAATTGCCCTCGGTTCGGCGACTTTTACTATGACAATGCTTCCCGGCACCCCGGCAATTAATAATGTCATCCCTATGGAAGCATTGGGAACTCCTATAACATCTGCACCTATAGTAGGACTAGTGGGAACAGTTTTTACTATAGTTCTGGGATTACTTTACTTGAGATGGTCTTTAACCCAGGCACAACGCCAGGGGCTGGAATACGATGAAGAAACTGTATCTAAAAGTATAGCGGGGGTGGAACAGGAAAGCGAAGAGCCTTTACCTCCTTTGTTGATGAGCATTTTACCTCCTATAGTGCTGTTAGGCATCCTAATTACTACTGATAATATTATTATGGCTTTGGTAGCAGGAATTGTGTTGGCGGCGATTCTATTTATAAAGCAGGTTCCCAGTCATTTGTACGCACTGAACCGGGGAGCTGCTAACTCTATAATGCCCCTGCTCAACACTTGTGCGGTAGTAGGTTTCGGGGGAATTGTGGCTGCTACGGTAGGGTACGAAGTTATCTCGGCAGCACTTCTGGATATGCCGGGAGGACCATTGGTTTCCATGACAGTGACCACTAACATTTTGGCGGGAGTTACTGGTTCGGCTTCCGGTGGGTTGGCTATAGCATTGGAACACCTTGCTCCTGCCTTCCTGGATATGGGAATAGATCCGGTAATAATCCATCGCATTTCAGCTATTGCCAGCGGCGGCATGGACGCCCTTCCCCATAATGGGGCAGTAGTTACTCTGTTGGTATGCACAGCTTTGAGCCACCGAGAAGGATACAAGCATGTTTTCTGGTCAGCAGTAGTAGTTCCCCTGTTGGCAACCATACCTGCCTTGTTAACGGCTATGGCGCTCTATTAATAGTGGTGTGGTCAAGAGTTGTTGTATGATAGATTTGGGTAAGAATATCTTAGAATAATTATGCAAAATAAGCGGGGACTCTCTTTCCTCCTCTTCGAGGGATAGAGAGTCCCCGCTTATTAGGAGAGTTATAGCAAGAAATGAACGGGGTAAGGTGCGGTAAGAATCAAAATTATATAAAAATTATTCTTTTTCCGCTTCTTTATTTACCAGGGTGTAAACCATAAAGGCGATTGACAGGAAAAATCCTAAAAGTATGAAGTAGTTCAAACCGATCATTATTATCACTCCTGACTTGTGGTTTAATCCTGGTAGCGTATCTACGCTGATTGATTATTAATATATCGTATAAAGTTAAAATTGTCAATATATTTAGATAAGTTAAATATGTCACAAGCAATAGTTATTTCTGTCACATAAATTGTTACCAACTTCACTTTTTGTATAAGATCTTTGTCAAACCTTTTCTTGGTTTTATCTGTGCATTATGCTTTCTTTTTAAGGAATTTATAATAAGTATAGATTAATCAAATACTTTAAGTGGACAAAATTTTCTTTCTAAGATAAATTTTTTACAAGAAATCAAAGCTGGGAGCAATTTTTATCATGGAAATGTATAAAGTAGCATTTAACAGTAGAGGAAGTAGGTGTGATGCTTGGCTGCTTTTGCCAAACAAGACGGAAGCATCACCTGTAGTAATAATGGCCCACGGATTTGGCGCAGAAAAAAATTTTGGCTTGCTGGAGTTTGCTGAGAGATTTGTAGAAGAAGGAATAGCAATATTGTTATTTGACTATAGGCATTTTGGAGGCAGTGAGGGTAAACCGAAAAATTTAGTGCATCCTTTTCGTCAAA
>CAZXDQ010000199.1:0-4231 GCA_964639405.1 uncultured Syntrophomonadaceae bacterium
TTCTCATGGTTTTTATTATTTTTGCCCAGGGCTGGGGTTAGGATGGTATAATAAAGTTAACCTCTGAACCTATTTTCATTTGAACCTGTTTCTGGTTCGGGGCCAAGTCAAATACGGCATGGGCACCGGAGAGTTTACCGGGGAGGAATGGATATGGGGGAGCAGGTTCCTAAGCAAAATGAAATCCTGGAGATCTCCACTCTGGGCGGTTTTGAGGTAAAACTGGGCCCTCGGGTGCTGACCGACGAATACCAGCGCTCCAGGAAAAGTTGGGATCTGCTCAAATTTCTGCTCCTCCATCGGGAAAAGTACACCCCGGCAGAAGAAATATTGGAGCAATTGTGGCCCCAGCAGGAATACACCGATCACCGCCGCGCCCTGCGTATCCAGGTGCACCGACTCAGGCAGATGCTGGAGGAGCAGGAAAGCAATGATCCCGGCGGGGAGCCCCCGGGCAAAGCAGGTAGTCGAGCTTCCGAGCCCCCATCTGCAAGGCCTAACTACCTGGTGTTTTCTCACGGCTGTTATCGCTGGAACCAGGATGCTCCTTACTGGCTGGACGTGGAAGAGTTTGCTTCCCTTTACCAGGAAGCTTATCCTGTTACGGAAGCGGATCCCCCCCGAGCTGAAGCTTGCTATCGAAGAATGCTGGAGCTGTATAAAGGAGAGCTGCTGCCAGAGAACAGCTACAGCGAATGGGTCATTCCGATCCGCAACTACTATCGCCATATTTTTCTTAAAAGCGCTCTGGAATTGCTGGAAATATTGAAAAGAGAGAGGCGCTGCCAGGAAATAGTGGAAGTGGGGGATAAAGTTTTGCAGCAGGAATTTTTCGAAGAGGAGTTCCACGCCTACTACCTGGAGGCGTTGCTCGAACTGGGCAAAGCAAGAGAAGCCAAGTCTCACTACCATTATATGTATGATGTTTTCCAGAGGGAACTGGAAGCTCAGCCTTCGGAAGCCCTTACTCAACTCTACCACTTGGCTGTTTCAGGCAAAACCGACTTTTCCCCCGACTTGAAGCAGCTCCAACAACATCTCTTGGAAAAAGACACTCCCGGGATCATGTTTTGCTCTCCTGAAGCTTTCCGCTTGTTTTATCAATTGGAGCGCCGCCGCTGCCAGAGAAATGGCAGCCCTGCATTTCTTGTCCTGGTCACCCTGTCCCCTTCGAGTTATCGAACCCCTGGTCCTGAAAAGCTGCGCCGGAGCGGTGAAAAATTGCAAGAAGTTTTCTCTTCCACCCTGCGGAGAGGGGATGTGTTTACCTGGTGGAGTGAATCCCAGTACCTGGTCCTGCTGGTCAATCTCAGGCTGCACCAGGCAGAAACGGTGCTTCAGCGCCTGGAAGAGAAATTTACTGCCGCCTCCGACCTGCAGGATAACCTGCAGTTGAAGATTCAAATTGAACCCCTGCTTTAAGCTTCTCCTTAATTTTGTTTTTTCTTCCCTCTTATTTTCCTCATCCTACGCCTTTTCCTTTTCCTTTTCCTTTGCCTCCTCCTCCTCCTATTACTACTACACTGCTACAGTACTACTTGTACTACTTTATTATGAAGCTTCGCCGATCAGTTAACCAGGTTTTTTTACCTCCAAGGGTTGCAGAATTTACCGAAAAATATTTCTGTTGCTCCCGGCTTATTTTCCTTTCTTCCTCTTGCGTCATATTTAACCTCCTCAGCCATTTTGAGGAGGATTATCTCACAGCAAGACGCTAATTGATACGTGTATTTGTTTTTACGCTCACTTTTTTCCGGGGTTTGCAAAGCTTCTGATTGCGTGCCTCTCCTAAGGATGACCCCCACTTGAAACCTCCCTGATACTTATATGAAACTAAAACTTAATTCTCAAGAAACCGGAAAGCAACCCTCCCGGTATCCCCGTGAAACGCTGCAGGTGTATCATGGGAGTAGTGAACTCAACAGCATGATAATGCTTTCGGGGTCAGTTTCCTGATAAAGTAAGCCTGCTCCTTGGAGGGCTTTCCGAAGGGAGGATTGGATATTGTCCCAGATACCGATGGATAAACTGCAGAGCGTTGGCGGATCCCAGTTCCTGGTTCACATAATGTTCCGCCAAAATGCCAGTTGGCAGGGAGAGCTCCAATGGCTGGAATCAGATCAGAAGGTCTATTTTCGCAGCCTGTTGGAGCTTATTGAATTAATGCAGGAAGCCATGGAGGCGGCAGATAATCCCCAAGCTGATTACCGGTTAAGATCCTGGAAGGAAGAGGGGGAGCTAAAACCTAAAGAGCTCAAAGAAAACCTTTAGTAGAAAAAGAAACCAAGATAACCTCTAGAACAAACAAAAGGAGGGTTGGAGAAAAATGGATACCGGTGTGGTTATAAAGGAAGTTGAGAAGGTTCCGGGGGCCAGTGCAACCTTCACTATTACTGCTCTTATAGAAGCAATATGGTTCGGGCTAGGGGGACTTTTGATCCCAAGCGTGATAATGCAGATGGCTTTTTTAACAGACGGTAGCTCGCTAGAATTGTACTTTTTCCGCAGTATCGGCGTTTTATGCTTAGCCCTGGCTGCTGGCTGCTGGTATGCCCGTACCGGAAGCAAAGGGCAAGTAAAAATGATGAGTCTCATAATGAGTATAGCCAAGGTAGGGACTACAGTGGTCCTGGTATTTATGATGATTGAAACAGCCGCTCAACCTATTGGCTTCCTGAATCCTGTGCTAACCGCTTTTCTGGCAGTTCTTAATGTAAGGCAGTTCATTATCACCAAGTAATCATTCTTAACAATTATTTTTGTCAAATTGTTTCCACTCAACAAAACTCAATAAATATATTATGGAAAGCAATGCCTGCCCGGTTTAAAACTGGACGCTTGGTTAGGTAAGACCAGTAGCGTAACCGGCCAGAAATTGAGGCCGGTTATTTTAGGTGGAGGGAGATGGTTGCGGAAAATACGAGCTCAATCTTTTTTACCTTCAGTTTCAAATCTTGGTAAGGATCAAGTCTTCAAGAGTTAATTTGGTGGGAAGTAAAAACTAAGATGAACAGGAGGCAATTGATTGATGAGTAAGAAAAAAGGCAAATGGCTGGCCATAGTGCTGGCGGTGGCAATGGTTTTGAGCTTGGTTCCGGCGATTGGTATGGCAGAAAATAACAATGAGGACCCTGCTCCCAACTTCGGTTTCATCCCCAACTCCGGAGAGGCAACTGTCTCCAAAGTAAACCTTAGTACTGGTGAAGCAGTGGCCCGCTACCTGACACAAGATCCTGACAAGCCTGAAGGGGAACACGGTTCTAGGGGAGACATGTATAACTGGATGACCGGTCGCCTTGCCGTTGGCGATGATGGCAATGCCTGGGCTTTGAACACAACGGCCTACTCTGATATACCCGACCTGCAGGGCTCCATGGTTCGTATTTTGGGAGTAGGGGAGCCAGGAGAAGATCCTGCTGATACCTCCCAGGGCCATGATGATATTTTAGACTTCGGCGATGACGTAAGGGTGACCTACTGGGATATAGGGGATGCGGGCGATGTCCCTAGGGCAATTGCCGTGGATAACGATGGTTACATCTGGGTCGGGTTTTTTAACGGCCGCTATTTCGCAAAATTTGATCCTGATGCTGAACCGGTTGGTGAAGACGAAGTACTCGAACCACTACAGACAGTTGAGATAGGTAATGCATTGCCTTACGCCGCTAGTGTCGACAGCGAAGGAACCTTGTGGTTTGTCAGCCGTAGATCCACATTCCCGACTTGGGCTGATCGTAGTGGTACATCTCGAGCAATATTCAGCTTTTGTACAACAACTGAAGATCCTGAGGTAACAAGGTATTGGTTAAATCCAGATTGGACATATACGAACCCATACGGTCTCTTTATTGACAATGATGATAACATTTGGGCCACATCCCACAGTACCCTTTGGCACATGGAAAAGGGTGGAAATGAATTTGAAGAAATTCCCATAGAGGGAGCATTAGACTTACGGTTTCTGACTATGGATAATAACGGGGATATTTGGGTGGCTTCTACGGGTAACAGTAAAGCCATTAAATATGATCCAGATAATGGTGTTGAAGAATGGTCTATCGGCCGCGAGCCTATCGGAGCAGGTAAAGATAATTCGGGTAAGATCTGGTTTATCCAGAGAAATCACTTTAGTGCCAACGGGTATATTACTGGTATTGACCCTGACGATCTTGATGAAGGATGGACAGAGGTAAAGCTCGGCTATCGACCGTACGCCTACGGCGACTTCACT
>CAZXDQ010000200.1:0-4224 GCA_964639405.1 uncultured Syntrophomonadaceae bacterium
GAAGATGTATTTTATTTAGTGGAGAAAATGTTGGCTTACCTTTGGAGGAATCTGCTGGGCAAGGAGTTAGAAGTTCCCTTCCAACGCATACCTTTCCAAGAAGCGATGAATCGCTTTGGTTCCGACAAACCCGATCTGAGGAATCCTTTGGAGTTAAAGGATATAAGTCATTTAGCGGGAGAGAGCGAGTTCAAAGTTTTTAAACAGGCTCTGGAAAGAGAGGGAGTGGTTAAAGGGTTGAGGGTGCCCGGAGGGAGATCTTTTGCCCGCAGGGAGATTGATCATTTTACCGAAAAAGCTGCAGAATGGGGAGCTAAGGGACTTGCCTGGATAATGATCACTGAGGAGGAATGGAAATCCCCCATTGCCAAATTCTTTACCGAACAACTTCTCCAGAGTATAAAAGAGGAAATGCAAGCTCAGCCTGGGGATCTGTTGCTTTTTGTGGCGGACAGTTGGCAAACCACCTGTGAAGTTTTAGGACAGTTGCGCTGCTATGTGACGGAGTACCTGGACATAGAGTTTTATCAGGGCCCCCAAATGACCTGGATAATTGATTTTCCCCTGTTGGAGTACCAGGAAGAAGAAGGGCGCTATGAGGCTAACCACCATCCTTTCACCGCTCCGATGGAAGAAGATCTGTCATGGTTGAAAAACTCACCTGAAAAAGCCAGGGCCCAGGCTTATGATTTGGTTTTGGACGGGGTAGAAATCGGGGGCGGCAGTATTCGTATTCATCAGCGCCATCTTCAGGAGTACATCTTTTCTCTACTGGAGATATCTTCCCAAGAAGCTCATAAGAAGTTTGGCTTCTTGCTGGAAGCTTTGGAATACGGCCCCCCTCCTCATGGCGGTATAGCATTTGGGTTGGATCGGTTAGTAATGCTGCTGACAGGAGATGAAAGCATTAGAGAGGTAATCCCCTTTCCCAAAACCGCCAGTGCTACCTGCTTGTTGACAGGGGCTCCTGCAGAGGTGAAAGACGAACAATTGGAAGAACTTAAAATAAAGCTGGTGGAAGAGGAAAAAGAAGGGGGAAAAGCCGACAGTTCTGAGCTAATAAAGGGAGAGGGAGGAAACTATGGATGAGAGGGTAATTGAGCAGGCCCTGGAGGAAATAATGAAGTATTACCGCAGTCAAGGTATTGGTGAGGAATTAGGTTTTGGTTCGAGGCCAGCAGCTTTGATTGTAGATTTCCAGAAGGGCTTAACTGATCCTGAGCAACCTGCTGGAGCAGACATGGATAGGGAAGTAAAAAATACTGCCCAACTATTGAAGGCTTTTCGGTTTAACGGTTTTCCAGTGATATTTACTGTTATTGCCTACCATCCCACCTTAAAAGACGGTGGTCTTATGGTAAAAAAGACGCCTGTACTGGGTAATTACTTGCTGAACAGTTCTCTAAGCGAAGTTGATAGTCGCCTTCAGCCTCAGGATTCTGAGCCTGTATTAACCAAACAATACGGATCTAGCTTCTTTGGTACTCCCCTGGCTTCCATGTTGACTGCTCAAGGCGTAGATACCTTGGTTATTGCCGGTTGTATCACCAGCGGATGTATTAGAGCGACTGCTGTGGATGCTTTACAGTACGGATTTCGGGCTGTTATTCCCCGGGAATGTGTGGCAGATCGTTCTTTTATTCCACATCAGGTAAGCTTGATGGACCTTCAGGCCAGATACGCTGATGTTAGGTCGTTAGAAGAAGTGTTGGCTTATATTGAAAATGGGGCTGGCGCTTAGCAGCTTTAGTTTATTTTATTCCAGGTGAGGGAATTTTTGCCTTAATTCATCTTCTAAATAATCATCTATATAAAGATGTTGGGAAGAATCCAGAATCTGTTCTGCCATTTCTTCTGCCCGCTTCCAACTGTCTTTGCTGCCGGCATCTAGCCAGGTTTTGTAACGCTGACGATCACTGGCGAGGGGAGAATATCCTTCGCTTCTCAAGTGTTTTACGGTGTGTTTTTCCGAAAGATAGTTTCCTCCAGGTCCTACTTTTTCAATTACCTCTAGAGCCAAAGTGTCTTCATTTACATCAATTCCCTGGAGAGCTCTAAGGCAACTGCCCACTATATCATTATCAATGATGTACTGGGCGTAAGAGGCGGTCATAGCTCCATCTAGTAAGCCTATTGCTTCGTGGATAAAGTTACCCCCCGACAGGGCTGCCAGCATGGACGTGGTAGCGCTTTCGTGAGCTGCTTGAGCGTCGGGAAGTTTAGAATCGGTGGTGCCCACTGTGATATAACAGGGGAGGCGGTAATAATGGGCCATTTGTGTGATGGCAGCGTTCATTAAACCGGATTCTATGCTTCCCATAAGAAAAGACATGGTACGCATATCCATAGTAATAGGTACAGCGCTGTACATAATAGGGGTGCCCGGGTTAGCCATTTGGCTCAACACTACTCCCACCAGAGCTTCCGCATTTTGTTGGACCAGAGTTCCGGCTAAAGTAATAGGAGAGGTGGCCCCTGCGGCAGGTGCAGTGGAAGTGGCCAAAGGAAGGCCGTATTGGGCTACTTTTAACAAATACTCTGCCTGATCGTCGCCGATTTTTAAGGGACTGGTAATAGAAGTTATAAACCCTACAAAGGGGGAGCGCTGTAATTCTTCTATTCCGCCTGCTAAACTGGAGGCTACTTCCACTACTTCATCCAACCCCTGTCTGTCGAAGATTCCCCCCATAACCGGCTTGCTGGTATTTTTAAAAGCATGGAAGAAACTGCTGATATCGACACTGTGAACATTTATATCGTGGGGATAAACGGGGATAATATAAAAATCCACGTATTCCAAAGCATCAGTGATTTTTGCCAGGTTGGCTACGTCCTTAAGATAAGAAGGGCGCTTTAAACGCGCCAAATCTAATACGTATAAAGCAAGCCCACCGGTTCCAAAATGAACTCTTTTTCCCCCTACGATGATACCTTTTCCCGGTTGTCTTCCATGAAAAACAAACTCTTCGGGAGCTTGTTTAATGCAGTGGGAAATAAGTTCTCTTGAAAGATAGGCCCGGCTGGTATCTTCATCAACACGGGCTCCGTACTCTTGAAGCATTTCTAAGGCAGGGCCATAATGTACTTCAAAGCCTACGTTTTCCAGAACCTTAATACTGGCTTCATGAATCTGTCTGATTTCTTTTTCGGAAAGAACATGGTACATGCCGCCTTCATAGATGGGTCGTTCCATTCAGGCACCTCCAGGAGTGGTTAATTATTCAAATAGCATTATTGAGCAATTAATATGAGAGAGCAAGCAAAAAGTCCCCTATTCCCGGGTCAGTTCTTCCCACATCTGGGAGAGTGAGCTTATGATGTTACCCCGGGAAATAATTCCTTTTAGTTTGCCGCTCTCATCAATCACTGGAATTCGATTGATCTTATGGTCATTCATTATCCTTATAGTTTCATAAACTGGAGTGTTTTCTTCCACAGTGATGACTTCGCGTGACATCAGTTTTTCTACGGTAGTGGCTGCTACCAGCTCAATCATTTCTACCCCTCGATGCAAAACATTTACATGAAGCACTTCCTTGTCTTTTGTTAACAACTTGTAGGGTTTGCGGATGGGTTGCCCAATAATTTGTTGAGTGTATTGTAGTATATCCGTTTCGGAAACTATTCCGACAACCCTTTGATCTTCGTCCACCACTGGTACTCCGCTAAAAGGATGTTCTTCCAGGATCTCCGCCAGTTCTTTTAAAGAGGTGCCTTCTGTTACTGAAATCACTTCGGAGGTCATTACTTCTTTGGCTAAAATTGCCATCTCTAAAATATGCCTCCTTTCAACCTTTGTATAAATTATTTCGACAGTAATGGAGGCTTTCCCTTTTATGGTTGACCTAAATATTATTGCTTGACTTTAAAGATTTATGCAACAGTTCCTGGGGCGCGAGCTCTTGCCTGGATAACAGATATGTGCTATGATTTTGGTACCGAAAGAAACAGACGCCCTACTTTGTCCGTGAAGCCCGTGAAGTTTTGAGCCAACACTTACTAATTGGGAGCCTGGACTTTAGATGTGGCGTATAGGCCTCCTCAGGGAGGACATACAAAGCATCTAAGAGGGCACCCACTTGAGGAAAGAAGTTCAAAACCAGCGGCTCACGGCAAAGTGGGGCATTATTTTTGGAATTGCTTCCGGCAGAGTAAGGCACTGCCGGATTTTTTTATTTTTTTTAAATTTTTGTGGTTTGATGGGGAGGAATTTTTACGTTTAGG
>CAZXDQ010000201.1:0-4202 GCA_964639405.1 uncultured Syntrophomonadaceae bacterium
AGCAGAAAAGAGTTGGATAATATCATAAGCGAATTGAAAAATGCGGATATAACCATCCGGACTACTTTAATCACAGGGTTTCCCGGGGAAAAAGAAGAACACTTTCTGGATCTATTAGGCTTCTTGCAACAACACCGGCTTCCCAGGGTAGGTGCATTCACTTATTCTCCAGAAGAAGGAACACCGGCATATCATTTCAAGAATCAGGTTCCCCTTCCAATTCGTCAACAACGGCAAAAAAGGTTAATGAAAACCCAGGAGAATATTTCCTACAACCTACAACTCAACGATAAGGGAAAGAGGTTTCCCGTTTTAATAGAAGAGGATCACACCAACGAAAGGGATACTCAATTTACTTATCAAGGAAGAACTCCCTACCAGGCTCCAGAAGTAGACGGTGTCACTTACTTCACTTCTTCCCATCCCCTGCAGATAGGGGACTTAGTTGAAGTCGAAATAACTGACTGCGACCCTCATGATCTTTTTGGCAAGATAGTGGAAGATATTAGCTGAAGGAGGAGGTCCTATTATGCGAGTTTTTCTAGCTTTAGATCTTAGCGAAGAACAGAGAAAGGGTTTGGGGAACCTCCAAAAGAAATTAAAGAAAGATTTCAACGGCGTTAAATGGGTGGAAGGGGCTAACATGCATGTGACTCTTAAGTTCTTAGGAGAAATTGAAGAAAATGAAGTTGATGCCATCTGCTCTATATTAGAAAATAATGTTAAATCTTACCTGCCTTTTCTTCTCTCATTAAAAGGTATGGGCTTTTTTCCTAAAATATCTAAACCCAGGATAATTTGGGTAGGAGTAGAAGAAGGCAAAAATTATGTCACCAATATATGGAAGGATATCGAAATGTCCCTACACGAAAAGGGCTACCCCCTTGCAGACAAAAATTTTACTCCCCACGTAACTTTAGGGCGCATTCGCAGGGTAGAGAAAAAAGTACCTACTACCAAGTGGTTGAATGAATATCATGACTTTTCCTTGCCGCCGACAGAAATAAATTATTTAACCGTCTATAATAGCACTCTGCAACCTCAGGGAGCTGTTTACACCCCCTTAAATAAAATCTATTTTTAAGGGGGAAGGAGCATTCAAGCGCAGTTTTTTTTAATATCTTGAAGGAAAAACTAATTTTATACAGAATTATAACAAACAGATGTTCTCAATAAGTAGAGGAGGGGAGATAACTTGGAAAAAGACAAGGCTTTAGAATCAGCCCTGCTGCAAATCGAAAAGCAGTTTGGTAAAGGAGCCATCATGAAACTTGGCGAGTCTGTAAAATCAGAAGTAAGAGCCATACCCACCGGTTGTTTGGCTTTGGATACAGCTTTAGGCGTAGGAGGACTTCCCCGGGGGAGAGTAGTAGAGTTGTATGGTCCCGAAGCTTCGGGGAAAACCACCGTAGCTCTCCATGCTATTGCAGAAGCTCAAAAAGAAGGAGGCTATGCCGCTTTTATAGATGCAGAGCATGCTTTAGATCCCACTTACGCGGAAAACCTGGGAGTTAACCTAAATGACTTACTGGTATCCCAACCAGATACTGGGGAACAGGCTTTGGAGATTGCTGAAGCATTAGTTAGGAGCGGCGCTATCGATCTCATCGTGGTGGATTCAGTTGCAGCTTTAGCCCCAAGAGCAGAAATAGAAGGAGAAATGGGAGATTCCCATGTGGGGCTACAAGCCCGCTTAATGTCCCAAGCCCTGCGAAAGCTTTCGGGGGTAATCAGCAAATCTAAAACTACCGCTGTATTCATTAACCAACTACGAGAGAAAGTAGGAGTAATGTTTGGTAACCCAGAAACCACTCCCGGTGGAAGAGCCCTAAAATTTTATTCCTCAGTGCGCTTAGAGGTAAGGAGAACGGAATCTTTAAAGCAAGGGAACGAACTCGTCGGAAACCGCACCCGGGTTAAAGTGGTAAAAAATAAAGTTGCCCCACCCTTTAAAACTGCTGATTTCGATATTCTTTACGGGGAAGGTATATCTCGAGAAGGAACTTTGATTGACATGGCCCAAGAATTAAAAATTTTAGCTAAAAGCGGAGCTTGGTACTCTTACCAGGAAGAAAGATTAGGGCAAGGAAGGGAAAACGTCAGGGAATACCTGAAGCAACACCCGGAAACGGCCAAGGAAATTGAAGAAAAAATCAAAGAAAGTTTAGGCCTTACTAGCCCTACTGAAAATAGTGAAGAAGAACAAGCTTCCTCCAGCAACACCAAAAATCACCAGGATAACTCCGATAATTCCTGAGAGTATCTGATATCAAATGGACCATAACGATAACTCACAAAGGCAAGCATTTATTAAAAGTATAAAGTTTTTGAGTTACCGAGCTAGGAGCAAACAGGAAATAATCAATTATTTGAACAAGAAAGGCTTTCCAAGTGAAACTATCAACTTAACCGTGAAGGCTTTAGAAGAAGAAAACTTAATAAACGACCATAAGTTTGCAGCTGAGTGGATCCAATTAAAAGCTCAACAGGGTTACGGCTCAATTAAGCTCAGGCATCAACTAAAAGCTAAAGGCGTTGATGATTGCATAATTGAAGAAAATTTAAGCCAAATCCTATCAGAGGAAGAAGAATATCGCCTGGCAAAAGAACTTTTGTGCAAGCGCAAAAAAAGAACAGAAAATAGCCATAGTACGAACCGTTTTTGGCAAAAAACTGCTAATTACCTAATGAGCAGGGGATATCCTTTTAGCTTGGTCAATAAGCTTATTCAGAAACACAGAAAAGACCGCCTTTAACTTGACATAACACATTCGAAAGGATAAAATGAACCTAAGCAAATGAAATGCTTAACATAAAAGAAATTTCATATTTAGATCCGCGGGATCAGTGTGGGAGAGATAAGAGAAAATAGCAGTGCATTTGCACTGAAGATATATTTTTGCCAAATTGAACTTCTTTTTAACTTAAATACTTGCTTTATTAAGAGCAAGTGTGAATAAAGGTAAATTGTATCCTTTTCTCTTTCTTGGGCTGTGCATCTCCCGCACAGCCCAAACTATTTCATAATTTTTCTTATTTCATTGAGAAAGTGCACTGCATTTTTCTCCCTTCCACCTGCCTTTTCCACGGGTTCTTTCTGAAATCAAGACTTAAAAGAAATCAAGACTTAAAAATGGAGGTGAAATCTTGATATACTATGTACTGATAGGTGTAGCGGCGCTGGTCCTGGGAATTGCTGGTGGATATTTTTTCCGAAAGCAGACAGCAGAAACTAAAATTAAATCAGCCGAGGATGAAGCCCAAAGAATCATTGATAATGCAAAAAATGAAGCAGAATCGCTCAAGAGAGAAAAGATGGTAGAGGCCAAAGAAGAGGCCCACCAGATGAGGAACGAAGTAGAAAAGGAAAACAAAGAAAGAAGAGCTGAATTACAAAAATTTGAAAAACGCTTAATGCAAAAAGAGGAAAGCCTGGATAAAAAGACCAATCAGATGGAAAAGAAAGAGGAAGAGTTAAGTAAAAAAGAAGAAGAATTGAAGGAACAAGAGCAGAAGTTGGAAGAATTGAGTCAACAAAAGATTGCCGAACTGGAAAGTTTATCAGGCATAACTACGGAAGAAGCCAAGGAAATATTGCTACAATCAGTTAGAGATGAAATTAAGCATGAGATGGCCATGACCATAAAAGAAATAGAAAATAAGACCAAAGAAGAAGCCGACCAAAAATCCAGAGAAATCATAACCATGGCGATCCAAAAATGTGCTGCTGATCATACTTCTGAATCCACTGTATCAGTGGTAAACCTTCCTGGTGACGAAATGAAAGGAAGAATTATTGGAAGAGAAGGAAGAAACATTCGAACTCTGGAAAATTTAACTGGCATCGATCTAATTATCGATGACACCCCCGAAGCAGTGATTATTTCGGGATTCGATCCCATCAGGAGAGAAATAGCCAGGGTAGCCCTGGAAAAACTAATTAGCGACGGCAGAATTCACCCGGCAAGGATAGAAGAAATGGTCAAAAAAGCTCGTCAGGAAGTAGATAAACAAATACGGGATGAAGGAGAAAGAGCTACCTTTGAAACTGGAGTTCACGGCCTACATCAAGATATAGTAATGCTTTTGGGGAAACTTAAATTTAGAACCAGTTACGGTCAAAATGTATTACAACACTCAATTGAAGTAGCTCAATTAGCGGGAGTAATGGCCTCTGAACTAGGCCTAGATATTAGATTCTC
>CAZXDQ010000202.1:0-4173 GCA_964639405.1 uncultured Syntrophomonadaceae bacterium
ATCCACCGAGTCAAAATGGCCTCCGTGATGGGGGAGCTTGAGAACCTGACAGCTGTAATCCACCCCGGCAGACATTAATTCCTGCACCGCTGCTTCCTCCATATCTCCAGTCAGTAAAAAGTCCACTTCTCCGTAGCCTACTTGGAACACTAAAGAGTTATTATTCAGATCACAGTTGGTGCCCTCCAGCAGCTCGGGTGGAGGAGAAAGGGCCTGAAAATGCAGATCCGGGGCCGGGGAAAAGGCATCTCCCCGCTGGATTTTTACCTGACGGGTACCCTGACGGCGAAAATCCTCCAGGAGTTGGCAGTAGGATTCCGATTCTCCCGGCACGGAAGAGATAAGCAGGGTTTCCACTGGAATACGCTCCACCAGGGGAAGAAAGCCACCAAACTGGTCTTCGTGAGGGTGGGTAATGATTGCCACATCCAGTTCCCGCACGCCCCGATGATACAGAAAAGGCAAAATGGTTCTTTCCCCCACCTCTTCCCCCACTTCCTGATGGAAAGGTAATTCTCCCCCTGCATCTACCAGAGCAGTAAAACCGCAGGAGGTTTCGAGAAAAACGGAAGCCCCCTGGCCTACATCTAAAAACACCACTTCCAGGGAAGCAGGAGCAAAAAGTGAAGCCAAGCATAAAAACAACACTACAGCTGCCAGAGTACTCCCCAGCAAAACTTTCCGCCCCCAAGCTGAAAGGGGGATCTGGGAAATAATCTGTTTTCCGCGATATTTTAGCAAGCCCCAACCGTAGAAAACACTGAGCCAAAAAGAACGTCCAGGCGAGGAATATCCCTGGAACCGGTAATAAATACCAGCCGCTAGCAGGAGAAGCAAGTAGTACAGAACCACTACCCAGGTCGGCAGAGGGAAAACTTCCACATGAACCCAGGAAGCTTCTGCCAGGGAAGAGAAAAAGAGAAGGTAAGTCAATAAAGGGAGGTTAGCCGCAAAAATTAAGGAAGCCAAAAACGAGGACATCAGAGAGAACAAAGTCCCCGCCAATCCCAATCCTACCACCAACGCCATCACTGGAAGAAAGAGCAGGTTGAAGAACAAGGCCGCCAAAGGCAGTTGCTGAAAATGCAAAACCATTAAAGGCAATACTCCCACTTGAGCGGCCAGGGTTACCGCCACTAAGCCCTGTAGGCTTCGGGGAAGAAAAAAAAGAAACTGTTTCTGAATTAGGGGATGCAAGTAATAAATTGCCAGGGTAGCAGCGTAGGAAAGCTGAAACCCCACGGAAAAAAGGAGGAGAGGGTTAATAGCCAAAGTAAGGAGAGCTGCCAGAGCAACAGCGGTGGGGAAATCCCGCTGACGCCCCCACCACAAGGCCATCATCCCCAAAGAAATCATCAAGGCAGCGCGGAGGGCAGGAGGTCGCATACCGGTTAGATAAGCATATATCCAAACCACCAGCAGGGCTAATACCGTCCAAAAAGATCCGTGCAAATTAAAACGGCGGAGCATTACCAGGGCCAAGCCCGCCACCAAGCCTATATGCAGGCCGCTTACTGCCATTAAATGCCCTACTCCTGCCCGGTTAAAATTTTCCTGCACGTCTTCGGGAAGGCGCTCCCTTTGACCAAAAAGGATAGCGGTGAGCAAATCGTCGTGGGGCGAAGGCAAGTGTTGCTCCAATCCTTCTATCATCTGGGCGCGCAAAGCAAAAGCCGAGGATGGCAAGATCCCCACTTCGCCCTCTTTTACGTAATCCAGTTGATGAGAATGGGCGTGCAGGTGGGCATCTATCCCCTGGGTTAGTAAAAACTTCCGATAGTCAAAACCGCCGGGGTTGCGCTGCGGGCTGGGTGCACGCAAAGTTCCTTCCACCCTTATTTTATCTCCATAGAGATATCCCCGGGAGTTTTTTTCATTATTTAATCTATCCTCATCATTTTCTCCATCATTTTCTCTATGGTAATGATACAGCTGGAGCTTTCCCCCCAGCGAATAACTGTCTCCTTCATGTTCCAGGCGGCTCACCAGTAAACGGTAACCAACACGATCGTCCTGGTAAGAGGGCTCCTCTACTACGGTGCCCTCCACTTTCACCTCTTCATCAGCAAACTGCAGCAATTCTTGAGAAGGGAAAAAAGCCGCGTAAGCGTATAGAAAACCTCCTAAGGCAAAGGCCCCCACCAACAAAAACGTAGTCAGATCTGCCAGGCGGCGGGAGTAAGCCCACAGGCATAATACCAGCATAATGCCCAGGAGGATCAGGGTAAAAAGGATATCATCCAGCCAACTGCGGGCTAAAAGGAGGCCTGATATAAACGCCAGTGCAAGGTATACCAGGGGGGACATGGTTTATCCTCCAGCATTTTCTATATTCTGGTTCTATCCCCACCGGTTATTTCCTTTTTTTGATAACTCTTTTTCCCCAAATCAAAGACCTGGGTGAATTAAAAGTGCAGAGACTACAATTTAAACCTAAAATCCAATCCTCCAATTAGAAACTGCTCATCATAACTAGAACTGAGCAATCAAAGATTTGACAAAAGCACAAGGGAGGTATACTATAAAAGTAGAGATGTAATACTATTCTCATTATTTTAACAATGGCTTAAGGTTAGATATTTCATTAAAGGGATCAAAGGGGCTATTTTTTAGAAGGAGGTGAGGTTGGTGTCCTCTGCAGAAAATATTATGAGCACCTCAATAATTAGCGTTTCCCCGGAACAAAAAATCGAAGAGGTAGTGGAGTTGCTGTATAACCATAATATTTGTGCCCTGCCCGTGGTAAATGAGAAGAATCAAGTCTCGGGCATAATTTCCGCTTTGGATATAGAAAAGTACTGCCAGGAAATTCACCCGGTGACGGTTGATGAACTTGACAAGTGGAGTTCCCCGTACAATGATACAAGGTTAAACCGGATAGAAATAGCTATAGATTTGTTGTTTAGTATAGTAGAATACAGGCTAGACCGAGGGGTAGAGTTATTGTTTAACACCAAGGTGGAGAAGGTTATGGACAGAAATGTCATAACCGTAAAAAGGGATACGGAGGTAGAAAAAATAGTAAACTTGATGAGAAAACACAAGAGCAGCCGTGTTCTGGTAGTGGACCACAACTACTATCTGGAGGGCATAATTACTCGATCCAATATTTTAAGTTATCTTGCCCATAAAATGATAGCAATAAAAACTAAAGAAGGGACTTTAAGCAAGGTAATAGAATAAAGCTCGAACTTGGGAGGCAGGCTATCACTTAGACACCTGAGGCACTGCTGGTAACTGGAAAATACTTGTCCCTCATGGTTACAAAATCGGAGAAAATAGAAGGGGAAAAACTTAATTAGACCTCTGCTTAATTGATAAATTATCTCGTCAAAAATGAATTAATATTTAAATATATTGCTGTAGTGATATAATGAAAATAAATGCAAAGGTGGAGAAAATATGAGTAAACTGTTCTCTTCCTGCTGTAGCCGTTTAGAAGCCTCCCTAACCGAAAATATGGAGGAAGACCGAGCCATCGATTTAGTAAAAGAACAGATGAAGCCTCTCCTGGAAGATCTATCCTATTTGGAAACCCCCCTTGCCGAAATGGCAGAAGGGAAAACTAAACAATTGGCCACCGACTATAACGATGTCACCCTGTACCGCAGCCTTAATGGAAAATTCTCTATAAGGCTTTTTGTGTGGGAAGCCCTGGTGCCTTACCCCGTTCATGATCATGGTTCTTGGGGGGTAGTAGGTTGCCTGGCCGGTCAAGTGGAAGAAACCAAATACCGGCGGCAGGATCGGGCCCAAGATGAAAACTATGCTCGCCTGGAAATAATTTCGAATAGAAAGCTCAACCCCGGGGCCATGACCAAGGTATATCCTTTAGACCGGGGCATTCATCACATGACAGCTTATGGCAACTGTACTGCCCTGACGCTGCACATATATGGAACTCCTGTACGGAAAGGATACATCCGGGGGTTTGTTCCTGAGAGAAAAACTACTTATCGGATCTTTCCTCCCAAATACGGGGTAAAAGTTATCGGTTTAAAGGGCCTCTCTGCTATAGATACCCCTCAAGCCCCCTCAATCATAGAGGAAGTAGAGGGGGAAGGCCACCCTCTGATTAAGGAGTTGCTTCCTATAATAAGATCCCAGACTCCTCCCCCTTCCTCTTAGCCATATACCCCCCGGTTACACTAAAAATAACCGCAACTAGTATTT
>CAZXDQ010000203.1:0-2439 GCA_964639405.1 uncultured Syntrophomonadaceae bacterium
CCATGTGCATTTGGATTTTCCTGACTACGCGGATAATTTTTCCGAAGTTCTACAGCGGGCCGAGGAAAATAGGGTAAAAGGAATGATCAGTATAGGAATAAGCCCCGGTTCTTCCCAAAAAGTGGTGGAAATTGCGGAAAAATACGATAACATTTGGGCCACGGTGGGGGTGCATCCCCACGACGTAAAAAGCTTAAGTGACCATTATTTGCAGGAGCTTTCCCGTATTGCCCAATCTCCCCAGGTAATAGCGGTGGGGGAGACTGGCCTGGATTACTTCAAGATGAGGTCCCCCCAGGATGAGCAGAGGAAGGTTTTTCGGCAGCAGATTCAGTTGGCCAAAGAGCTTAACCTCCCTTTGGTGGTTCACTCTCGGGATGCTGAGGAAGACACTCAAAAAATATTGGAGGAAGAAAAAGCCCATCAGGTGGGGGGAGTTCTTCATTGTTTTTCTGGAGGACTGGACTTTGCGCGAAGCGCTTTGGAAAAGGGGTATTATCTTTCCTTTGCCGGCCCTGTTACTTATCCCAAATCCCACCGCTTAAAAGAAGTGGTTAAAGAGGTGCCCCTAAATCGCATACTTTTAGAGACTGATGCACCTTTTTTAACCCCTCAGCAGTTCAGGGGAAAAAGAAATGAGCCGGCCTATGTGGCTTACATCTACCGAGAAGTTGCTTCCATAAAAGGGATCATGGAAGAAGAGTTGGAAGAGAGCTGCATGATAAACGCCCGCAGATTGTTTGGCATTCTTCCCACTTAAAAATAAAGTTTTACCATTTTAGGTAAAGGGAATCAGGACCAGGAATTCACTAAGAGCAGAGGAAATTAAGAGGAGCTTATGAAGGAGATAAACTTGGTCTCGCCCGCCCAGGTAAAAAAGTTACTTCAGGAGCGCGGTCTTGGGGTGCATAAGAAGTGGGGACAGAATTTTTTAGTGGACCGCAATACGGTGGATAAAATTCTCCGGGAAGTAGGGGCGCAAGCAGGGGAACACATATTGGAAATTGGCCCTGGCTTGGGAGTAATAACCCTGCCTATGGCGCAGGGGGGAGCTAATTTGTTAGCGGTGGAAATTGACCGAGGCCTCACCGATCTTCTGGAGGAACTTTTGGAAGACTTTCCCCAAGCCAAATTGTGGAACGCTGATATCCGAAAAATAAATTTAAGGGACTTGATCGAAGAAACATGGAAAAAACAGGTAGAGGTTAAGTTGGTGGCTAATTTACCGTACTATATTACCTCCCCCCTGCTTTATCGGTTGTTGGAGGGGGAAGTAGCCTGGACTAAAGCAGTACTCATGATGCAAAAAGAAGTTGCTCAGCGGTTGGTTGCCCCGGCAGGTTCTCCTGATTACGGGGCTTTAAGCGTACTGGCCCATTGTTTTACTCAAACTCAATACCGGTTTACGGTTAGCCGTAATGTTTTTTTTCCGGCGCCCCAGGTTGAATCGGCGGTAGTGACCTCCATTCCGGTGGAAGCAAAATACGGTATACCGGACCTCCGCCTTTTTAAACAAGTAGTCTTTGCCGCTTTTGCCCAGCGGCGTAAGACCTTATTGAATTCCCTGCATCGGGGTTTAGGTTTTGAGAAATCTCGGCTACAAGAGTGGTTGGAACAAGGAGGGATTTCTTCAAAGCGACGGGGAGAAGAACTCACTCCCCAGGAATTTGCAAAGCTATCCATATTAATTTATAATGTAGTTAAATAATTCACTAAAACCATTTTTTTCAAACTTGACTTTATTCAGGCAAAAGCATTGCTAGGGATACCTTAGGAGAAAGGTAGAGGAAAATGTATTTTTACAGCCCCTCCAAAGGGGAATTAACCTTTGATGCTACTTTTATTGACATAATGAATTATATTGACGAGCGGCCGGAGGAAAGTTACCGTTTAATCATCGGCACTGACTCCCATGTGTACTTAAACGACAACGTTACCTTTGTTACCGCCATTATTGTGCACCGATTGGGAAAAGGGGGCCGATATTATTTTCAGAAGCACCGGCACCGTTTTATAGAGAGTCTGCGCCAGAGGATCTATCTGGAAGCAACTTTCAGTTTGGAGGTAGCCAGCTATTTGACGGAAAAGCTTTCTTTCAGCGGTCATCCCGAAATGAACGTGGAGATCCATCTGGACATTGGAGAAAAGGGTGACACCCGGGAGATTATCCGGGAAGTGGTAGGTATGGTTATAGGCAGTGGATACGACGCTATCATTAAACCGGAGTCATACGGGGCCTCCAAAGTGGCGGACAAATATACCCGAAGGTAGGAGAAGAGGTAGGAGAAAAAGAGAGGAACCAACCGGAAAGAACTAAAAGGCAGGATCTAAGTGGAGAGGGGCAGTTGCTGATTCAGTAAAATGGAAATAAAAAGTATAAATTGGCATAAAATTGGAATTTTTAATCCCGTGTCAAGTCATATAAAAATCTTACCGAAC
>CAZXDQ010000203.1:2449-4169 GCA_964639405.1 uncultured Syntrophomonadaceae bacterium
AAGGTGAGTGTTGTACAAGAGATCGAGGTGGTTGTATGGCCAAAGATGTATTGTGCGAAATCAGGGAGCAGTTGGAAGACCATGTGGGTGAAACCATCAAACTCAAAGCGAATCGAGGCAGGAAAAAGACCTACGAAAAAGAAGGAGTATTAGAGCGGACCTACCCGTCCATTTTTATTGTCCGGGTAGAAGAAAAGAACTACTACCACCGGCTTTCTTTTAGCTATGCTGATGTTTTAACTGAAACGGTAAAACTTAGCTTCTCCACTGATCAAGTGGCTTCTTCCAACTAAACCTGAACGGGTGTGTCGTATCGCTATCCGTTTTTGTTTTTTCAGTCCAACAATTTTTTCAGATAAGAACCTGCGTGTGGTGCAGGTTCTTTTTCTGTTTTAATACTTTTCACTAAAGACTCCCCGAGCAAAATTGACAACAAAATTGACAATTATAGAGGAATCTATTAATTTCTATGGAATACAAATAGGAAAAGGAGGGAGAAGTATGCGTCGAGCCCTTTTAGTGATCGACATGTTAAATGATTTTATCCAGGAAGAAGGGGCGTTGAGTGTAGGGCCAGTGGGCAAACAGATAATTTCCCCCATCCAGGAGCGGCTTCAGGAATATCGGGAACAAGAGGAAATCATCCTTTATGTTGCCGATCATCATGTGCCTGACGACCAAGAGTTTAACATGTTTCCTCCTCATTGTATCCAGGAAAACTACGGTGCAGAAATAGTACCTGAACTGCAGCCCCGGGAAAGAACCTCAGAGCGAGTTATTTTGAAGCGCAGGTTTAGCGCATTTTTTGGATCAGATCTGGATTTAACTTTAAGGGAAAAGAAGATAGAAAAACTGGAAATAACCGGGGTTTGCACTAACATCTGTGTCCTGTATACTGCTGCCGATGCCCGGATGCTTAATTATGAAGTCGAAGTGCGGGCGGATGCAGTTGCCAGTTTTGACCAGGAAGCTCATAATTTTGCTTTAAAGGAAATGGAAAACACTTTAGGGGTAAAAGTAATTTCTTAACTTATACTTTCGTTGGGCGGGAGGTTATTTACTTGAGGAGAGAAGTAGTAAGTTTACACGAAGCCAAGACTTATTCTGCCGAACCGGATCGTTTGCTCCATTCAGCGTCCCACCAGGAAGTAATGAGCGGACTGACCAGTGACATTTATTTTATTCGCACGCAGGAACTCTTAAAACACATGGGAAAACTAGATACCCTAACTACTGCAGAAGTTTTTGCTTCGGGAGCGGGGATAATGGGGGGAATAGAAGAGGCTGTTAATTTTTTAAAGAAGATAGATGAAGAAAGGAAACTTCAGGTGTGGTCCCTTCCGGAAGGGGCTCCCATGGAAGAAAAAGAAGTAGTGATGCGTATAAGCGGGCCTTACGGCGTTTTCGGAGTATATGAAACCGCTGTATTGGGCATGTTGGCCAGTTCCAGTGGATGGGCAACGGCAGCCAGAGAGTGCAAAGAAGCGGCTGGAGACAAAAAAGTATTCTGCTTTGGTGCCCGCCACGTGCACCCTTCCGTGGCTCCTGTAATGGAGAGGGCGGCGTTAATTGGTGGCGCGGACGGCTGCAGCTGTGTTTTAGGGGCTAAGCTGATGAATAAACAACCTGCTGGAACCGTTCCCCATGCAGTGTTTTTGGTGGTGGGTGATACAGTAGAAGTAGCTTACCAGTATGACCAAGTAATGGCGGAAGAAGATCT
>CAZXDQ010000204.1:0-4160 GCA_964639405.1 uncultured Syntrophomonadaceae bacterium
GTCAGGTTGGAGCTTGCTGCTGCGGTCCCCGGAGAGCCCGGAGCTTTTCGCCTAGAGGATGTGGGCGCAGGGGCAGGACTTTGGGAACAACTGCAAGGTGAGACGGTGCAGGAAGCAGCGGATGCTCAAGTTGAAATAGAAGGGCTGGAAGAGGATGAGTACCAGATAGCGGGAGATACCGTTACCCTGGATGAAGAAAGGGTTATGCTGGAACTGGAGGAATTAGGAGAGACGACAGTGGAAATTCGCCCGGAAACGGATGCTATCCGGGAAAGTATAGAGGATCTAGTGGCTGGCTTTCACCAGGCTATGGATTTTGTGGAAGAGCGGGAAGCCAGCGTAGAGCTAAGGGCCCTGGGGTCCCGGTTGGGGCAATTAGCCCAACGGGAAGCTCCAGCCTTGCAGTCAGTGGGAGTTGACGTGGAGGCAGAAGGAAGGATGGCTATCCGGGGAGAAGAACTGGAAGAAGCGATCCAAACCGATATGGACAGGGTAGAAGAGGTTATAGGTGGTTTCGCCCGCCAGGTGGGAGCCATTGCCGAAGATGCGCTGAGGAGCCCTCCTTCCCGCTTTATGGAAGAAACCGGTGAAGCAGCGGGGTTATCTGGAATGGATACCCTGTTCTATGATCGTTTGGGGAGGACCATGTTTCCCCTTGCCATGCATTCAGGGTTGATGTTGGACTTGACCCGGTAGTTTTTTTGCCGGGGTTTTTGCCGTTAGGGAAGGTAGGAGGGTTTTTGCCGTAAGAGAGTTTATCTTAGTATAAAGGTACACCTGCGCCTTGAAGGCTCAGGTGTATTGTTGGTAAAAGGGCTTTGGATAAGGAACTGGCATTCCACCAAATTGAAATTCCCCTCCAGGGGAAGGCGTTGTTTCAGGTGGAAGCTTAAGGCTAATCAGCCCCTTAAAGGAGGTTGCCAAAAACATGATGAGAAAGGTGGAAGGCACTACCTGTGAATTGTGTGGCTCCAGGGAAGCAGTAGTGCTTTGCGATGGCTGCGAAAAAGCCATATGCGCTGAATGCCGTCACTTTGATATCTGGTGCCACGGTTGTGGCAGCGGAGACGTGAAAGCTTTCTGCCCCCGGTGTTATGATGACCCGGAAGTTAACCTCTATCGAGCTTTTCCCAGCGCAAAGGATAAAGGTAATCAATCTTAAAGGTTGGAGGTCTGGATTAGGGATAAGTTTCTTGAAAAGATTAACTTGGATCGTAGGCAGCACCTTAATGGCCTATATAGTTTAAAGGATTCTGCCGATGATCATTAGGCCTGCCGCTGCGCACTGGTGATCTGCTGGTGTCATGAACCTCGAAATGCAAGTGAATTCCGGTGCTGGCTCCGGTGGTTCCAGCCCTTCCGATTTGCTGACCCCGGGACACGGATTGTCCGGGAGATACATTTATTTGGCTCAAGTGAGCGTAAAGGGTGGCCAGGCCTCCCCCATGGGTAATCATCACGTAGTTGCCGTAACCCCCGGAGTAAGTGGCTATAGATACGGTTCCGCTGTCGGCGGCTAGAATAGGAAGCTGCCTGCCTCCAGTGCCTATGTCAATACCGCCGTGCCACCTCTCCCCTCCACTGATAGGGTGGGTGCGGTATCCGAAACCGGAAGTGATATTTTGCCTGACTCCTACACCTTCTACCGGCCAGAGCAGTTGCCCGCTGCCCCCGCTGCTTTCGCCTCCACTGCTGCCTCCCCGGCTTCCCCCAGCGCCGGATCGCTTGGCTGCTTCTGCTTCCGCGATTTTTTGCTGGATGGTTTCTTCCAGCTGCTGGGCTTCTTCTTCCATCTGTTGGATGGCAGCCTGGGTTTCCTCTATTTTTGCTTCCAGGACTTGGGCTTTTTCTTCTCTGGCAGCTAAACTACTCTCCAGTTCTTCTTCCTTGGCCAGGGCTTCCTGGTGCATGTTCTCCAGTTCCGCTCTTTGGTCTTCCAGTTCTTCTTTAGCCAGCTGAATGCGGTCCCTTTCTTCTTCTACTTCTTTAATAAGCTGCACATCATTGTCTACGATGATTTGCAGGTCGTTGAAGCGGGTCAAAAACTCCCCGAAAGAAGTGGAACTGAACAGGACTTCCAGGTAATTAGAACCTCCCCTTTCATGAATGGCTCGCAGTCTTTTTCCCAACAGTTCTTCCTGCTTAGCCAATTCTTTTTCTGCCTCTTCTAATTCCTCTTCCGTTTCCTCTATCTCTTCTTCGGTCTCTTCGATTTCCTGATGGAGGCGGTCTATTTCGTCTCTGGTTTCTTCTATTTCCGCATCCAATTCAGCTATTTCATCTTTCAGTTCTTCTTCCTGGGAACGATATTCTTCCAGCTCTGCTGCTTCTTCTTCCATGTCCCCTTCGACGGATTCCTTTTCGTCCCGCAGGTCGTCCACATCACCTTGGGCTTCCGCCGGGCCAATCCAAAATAGTAGGGCTAACAGGCACAACAACATGGGGAGAAGATACCAGGTGTTTTTACCGGAGCTGGATTTTTTGCTGTTCAAAAGCATGCTCATTACCTCCTTTAGGTAGTGCGTAACGGGGAAAAAATATGGTGCTTTTTCTTGGCTCGCGCTGGATTTTTCCTGATTGGTCCCGGTCAAAGGAACCACTATTTTTACATAATATAGAAATCTCTTCCTTTCAAAGGGCAGGCTGGAGAATGGTTAAATTTTGACATTCTGCCAAATATGGGGGAATATACACCTTCCTTTCGAAGTTATAATTTGTGAATCCTTGGCAATAATGCTACATAAAACCCTAAGGTAGTTCCACAGTCCAGGTAAGGACTCCTGCCTTGCCAGCAAAAAAATCGATATTCGCAAATTTCTGAAACTATGAAGAGCCCGAGGAGCCCTCGGCAGAGCGCCCCCTTGGTTAAAAAGAAACCAGGAGAAAAGAATCCGCAAAAAGAGAGAGGTTTTTGAGGGGCGCAGTTCCGGTGGAACTGGAAGGGAATACCGGAACATTTTATATCGAGGGGGTCTTGCAGAAGGGGAACTTATCTGCTAACATGAACATACGTTCGAGTAAAGGAGGTAAAAACCCCATGCCTTCTGCTAGTTCCAGTATATTTATGCTGGTGGATATGGAGTCTTTTTATGCCAGCGTAGAAATTGCTCGCAATCCCGAGCTGAAAGGCAAGCCGGTGGTGGTATGCGGAGATCCCCAGCAGCGCCGTGGCATTGTATTGGCTGCCAGCCGGGAAGCTAAAGCTTACGGCATCAATACGGGGATGGGAGGTTGGGAGTGCGGAAGGCTGTGCCCCCATGTGGTCATGGTCCGCCCGCGGATGCAGCTGTACATGGAAGTTTCTGTTCAGTTAACCGGAATACTGGAGCGGTTTACTGACCGGCTGTATCCTTACTCCGTGGATGAGCAGTTCCTGGAGGTTACCGGCTGTGAAAAGCTTTTCGGTCCTCCCCGGGAAATGGCGCGCCGCATTATCCAGGCAGTGCGGAAGGAAACGGGAGTGAACTGCCGGGTGGGCATAGGGGATAATCCCCTTCAGGCCAAAATGGCCTGCGATTGCTTTGCCAAGAAGAGTGAAGAGGGCATCTTCCGCCTTGGTCAAGAAAATTACTCTGCCCTGGTGTGGCCCCTGCCGGTGGGGAAACTATTCGGCGTGGGGGCCCGCATGGAGCGCAATCTCTTCCGGATAGGCGTCCGGAAGATAGGGCATTTAGCTGCCCTTTCCCGGGAAGAGCTCCTTCGCCGGTGGGGGGTTAACGGGGAGGTGCTGTGGCTAAATGCCCACGGCATCGACTACTCTACAGTTGCTTCCGCAGAAAGGGGAGAGCGGGGGGTGAGCCATTCGGTTACCCTGCCTCGGGACTACCGGAAGCCGGAGGAACTGGAGGTGGCACTGCTGGAAATTACCGATGAGGTGTGTCGAAGGAGCCGGGGAGCAGAGGCCTTGGGCCAGGTGGTTAGCGTGTACTGCCGGGGTGCAGACTTCCACTTTCCTACCGGTTTTTCCCGGCAGCGCAAACTTCCCCTGCCCACGGCTTTTACCGACGACGTGTACCCTCTGGTGCGGGGGCTTTTCTACGAAAACTGGAACCGGCTGCCGGTACGTAAACTGGGGGTAGCTCTGTCCCGCTTGATGCCGGAAACACCCGTTCAGCTTTCCCTGTTTCAGGATGGGCAGCGTAAAGAAAGCCTCTACCGGG
>CAZXDQ010000205.1:0-4156 GCA_964639405.1 uncultured Syntrophomonadaceae bacterium
AGTACTCGCCCACTTCTACCAGAGTTCTCGGCTGGCCATCATCAAGTCCGAAGCGCAAACGTAATACTTCTCTTTCTCGGGAAGATAAGGTTTCCAATACTCCATCCAAGTGCTCTTTGAGGAGTTCATATTCAGTAATATCTGCTGGAGTGGGAGAAGTTTCGTCTTCTATGAGATCTGACAAATAACTATCCTCTTCTTCCCCTACTGGAGACTCTAAAGAAAGAGGAGCCTGGGTCAATTTCAAAATTTCTTCCACTTTTTCCTCGCTAATTTCCATCTCTTGAGCTATTTCCTCCGGGAGAGGATCCCTTCCCAACTTTTGAACTAGGCTGCGAGAAACCATCAGCAGTCTATTTACAGTTTCGACCATATGAACAGGTATGCGGATAGTGCGGGCCTGATCAGCTATAGCGCGATTTATGGCTTGACGTATCCACCAGGTAGCATAGGTGCTAAACTTAAATCCTTTCCGATAATCAAATTTCTCGGCTGCCCTAATAAGACCTCTGTTACCTTCTTGGATCAGATCCAGGAATGATATGCCCCTACCCACATATTTTTTTGCTATGCTGACGACCAAGCGTAGATTTGCTTCCACCAAGTGTTTCCTGGCTTCTCCATCCCCATTTTCCATTCGTTTAGCCAACTCAATCTCCTCATCAGCAGTTAACAATGGAGATTTTCCTATCTCCGTCAAATAAATTCTAACTGGATTGTCCAGTCTTACATTTTCTGCTATTTCCTCTTCCCACTCTTCTTTCCATTGATTTTTATCATCTTGCTGCTGAATCCATAATTCTTTATCTTCGTTAGCATGTTTCTCCTTAGCCAAGGTATAGCTCCATCCCTCTTGGCCTTCTAATCCATTAGCACCGTGATAAGCTTCCTGATTTTCCCATTGAATTAGTTCTCCCTGATCTTCTTCCTGGGAGAATCTATTATTTTCCTTCACTTTACCAAACACCTCCTATCCCCTGCTATAGCTTTTATAACAAGCAGAGTCACCAATCTAACAACAGATTAATCAATTCCAAGATTTATATTCAAAGGGAATTTTCCTGTTCTGAAGGTAATTCTAAGTTCTCTGAGGGAATTATTGTGGATACTGCGTGCTTATAAATCAGATTCTGTTTGTTTTTAACTTCTAACAATAAGGTGAAACGATCAAAACTCAACACCTTCCCTGACATTCGGTAGCCGTTAACTAGTATGACAGTGACTGGATACTTTTGCTTTCTGGATTCGTTTAAAACCTGGTTTTGCAAGTAATGTTGGTCGTTTTGCATTTTCACCTAAACCTTTCTACTCTATACCCCAGCCTTTTCTTCACTTATTTATTATATTCTCTATTAATGCTAATAATCCTTTCCATAAACAAAACTGATTCCTGTAACCCAATAATCTCCTACTAGCTCTCCATTTTCGTTACAATTCTTTCTTCTTAGCTCTAAAACTCTTCGCCAACTCCTTCCTTAACTGCTTGATGGTTATCCTGATTATGATAAAATTACTTAAAGAAACCTTTTAAGTTTTATCCAGAAGGACAGCCTCCTTAATGACAGGAAAGGAGTAAGCCATGAAAGAAGATTTTGAAATATTGCGCGAACGTATGGTTAAAGAGCAATTAATTCCCAGGGGAATTCATGCTGAAAATGTTTTGCAGGCCTTCCGAAGAGTGCCCCGCCACTTTTTTGTGCCCAGTAACCAACTGTCTATGGCTTATGGGGACCATCCTCTGGGAATAGGTCACGGGCAAACCATTTCCCAGCCTTATATAGTAGCTCTAATGACAGAAGCTCTCGCTTTAGAGGCAAACCACAAGGTTCTGGAAATTGGCACTGGTTCTGGTTACCAAACCGCAATTTTAGCCGAGATAGCTAAAGATATTTATACGGTGGAAAGGGTGAAACATCTCCATGAGCAGGCTAAAGAAATATTGGGGAAGTTAAATTATACTAACGTACATTTTTTGTGGGGCGATGGTCACCATGGTTGGCCAGAAAAAGCACCCTTTAACGGTGTTTTAGTAACTGCAGCGGCTGCCCACTTCCTTCCTCAACTTTTAGAACAGCTAGTGGAGGGAGGACGCATGGTAGTTCCAGTGGGAAAAGCATTCACCCAAGAATTAAAGCTATTGATCAAAAAAGGAAATTCCTTTGAAGAAAAGAGTTTGGGTGGTTGCAGATTCGTCCCTCTTCTCGAAGGTGAGCCGGAAGATGTTGACTAAAAAACCGATGGTTGCAAAAAATCTATCAGCAATATTTTTATCGAGGAATAGGATTTTTTTAGGAGGCAATTAGTAATGGTAAGAGAAGGGACAGCAGAACAGGTAGCATGGTGGATACACCAAAGTCAAAGGGTCCTATTTTTTACCGGTGCGGGTATAAGTACTGAATCAGGGATACCCGACTTTCGCACTCCTGGAGGATTATGGGAAAAATATCCTTCTAAGGAACTGACCTTTGAAAAATTCATGGAATCTGCAAAGTATCGAGCATTACACTGGCAATTTTTTTGGGAAATGAAAAAAACCATTTCTTCTTCAGTTCCTAACCCTGCTCATTGGGCTATAGCTGAACTGGAAAAAAGGGGAAAGCTTCACGGGGTTATTACCCAAAATATAGACGACCTGCATCAAAAAACCGGTATCAGCCTAGAAAACTTAGTCCAACTCCACGGGGATATCCGAAGAATTCACTGTTTGAGCTGTGGTAGGGAATTTAATATCGAAGAATTGTCTTTTGGGATAGAAGAATTTATTCCTCCCAACTGCCAGCAATGCAACGGCTTATTAAGGCCAGGAGTAGTTTTTTTCGGAGAAACCATGCCTCCCAAAGAAATAGATCGAGCAAAACACCGTGCTTTCACCTGCGATCTCTGTTTCAGCGTCGGATCTTCTTTGATAGTTTACCCTGCTGCCCACCTACCATTTCTTGCTCGACAACAGGGAGCAAAATTAATCATTGTAAACCAACAACCTACCCATGGAGACGAAATGGCCGACGCCGTATTCCATGGAAAAGCTGGAGAAATTATAAATACAATATGGCATAAATATAAGGCGGTAACAAATACCGCCTGATTGCAACCAACCTTTTATATTTTAGCCATATTCAAGCTAAACTTTTGTTTTTAAGGCCGACAAACTTTTACTCTAAATAATCCTGTAGGTACTTACTCCTTACTGGATGCCTCAATTTCCGAAGAGCTTTTTTCTCTATCTGCCTAATCCGTTCCCTGGTAACCCCAAACTGCTCACCCACCTCTTCTAAAGTTCTTGGCTGGTCGTCATCCAAGCCAAAACGCAGTCTAAGAACTTCTTGTTCCCGTGAAGTTAAAGTGCTTAGAATTTCTTCAATTTCGTCTTTTAAAAACTCAAATTCGGTTTCATGAGCAGGTGAAGGAGAGCGCCTGTCTTCAATAAGATCTCCCAGGTAAGTGTCCTCTTCCTCACCCACCGGGGTCTCTAAAGATACAGGCTCCTGAATAATCTTTATCATCTCCCTCACTTGATCTTCACTTACTCCCAACCTATCAGCCACTTCTTCTGCTTTGGGTTCTCTTCCCAATTCTTGCACCAATTGACGAGAGACCTGCAACAAATGGTTGATAGTTTCCACCATGTGCACTGGAAGACGGATGGTCCTGGATTGATCAGCTATAGCCCGGGTAATTGCCTGTCTTATCCACCAGGTTGCGTAAGTACTGAACTTATAACCCTTCCGGTAATCAAATTTTTCCACTGCCCTAATCAAGCCAGCGTTCCCCTCCTGAATAAGATCAGTAAAAGACAAGCCTTTCCCCAAGTATTTTCTGGCTACACTTATTACCAAGCGCAAGTTTGATTCTACTAATTTTCTTTTGGCCTTTTCATCGCCCTGTTCAATACGTTTAGCCAAATCAATTTCTTCTTCTGCAGAAAGAAGCGGGGCTCTCCCAATTTCTTTTAAATACATTTTTATTGAATCGTTAACTTCTAGCTCATCTTCAGGAGATTCTTCTTTTGCATCCTTTTTTTCACTTTTTGGCGAAGAGGAAACCTGCTGTTTACCTTCCTGGTTAACTTCTCCTTCAGGAGCCAGCTTTTCTTCTTCGGTAATAACCCTTACCTGATGATGGGAAAGCAGATCATATAGTTCATCGAGCTTTTCTT
>CAZXDQ010000206.1:0-4144 GCA_964639405.1 uncultured Syntrophomonadaceae bacterium
GCTTCCTGGTGGGAAACCGTTTCCCCTGAATTAGCAGTAGTCTCACCGTTGCCTTCGCCTTCCGGGGCAGTCTTCTCTTCCCTGGAAGCTTCTTCTTTGCTCACGGTGTCGTCCCGGACATAGTTACCCACACCTGAGTTCCACCGGTAGCCCTTGCCTTCCATATAGGAACCCATCTCCCGGTAATCGCCGAATTTAAGAGTACTGGCCACTTCCTTGATATCCATGCCCTTTTTAAGCAGGGTTATTACCCGATCGGCCTTGCCCTCATTGCCGGTTCTCGTTTCCCCGGTTTTTTTCACGTATGTTCCTTTTTCTTCGCTCCATCTGTACCCCCGCCGGGCCATAAAAGAATGTAGGCTCTTTTTGTTCTTGTATCCCAACTCAATCACAATCTCTTCTTTATCCCATCCTTCTTCCAAAAGCTGCAAGATATAGTGTTCTCTTTCCCTACCCTTTAACTCCTCTCCACTAACCATACTTTCCCTCCTTTTCTATTACTTTAGTTTACCTGATTTAAAGATTCCCTCAATTCCTCCAGGTTGGTATGAGTATATACAGAAGTCGCATTCAAGGAAGAATGCCCCAGCAGCTTTTGCACCCGTACCAGGGGCACGTTTTTGCGCACCAGACTGCTGGCAAAGGAATGCCGTAAGGTGTGGGGCGTTACTTTTTTGCCAATACCCGCCTTTGCAACTGTCTCTTTCAACATCTGACGAAAATAAACTGCTGAAACACTCCCGGAAAATGTGCAGAAAAAATAATCGGTGCCCAGTTCGGGACGCCACTTTTCCCGATAGGTCAACAACAACGACTTGAGGTTGTCGTGAATGGGAACGTGGCGTTCTTTGGCCCCTTTGCCCTGGACGTACAAAACATCATTGCCCAAATCCACATCCATAAGTGTTAGGTTAGTTAGCTCGCTGATGCGGAGACCGGTGAAATACAAGGTGGTTATCATTACTTTTACCAGCAGGTTATCTGCTGCTTCCACAATTCGAGCTACCTCCTGGTCGGTTAGGTAGACCCTTTCTTTGGAAACAACTTTTATGCTATCCAGTCCCTGGGCAATATTGAACTGAAGATACTGCTTTTTGACGCAGAATTTGAAAAAAGAACGGAGTATCCCCAGATTCTTTTTGCGGTAATTTGGTTTGGCCTGGCGTTGCTGCAGATAACCTAGAAAGTTCTCGATGTCGGCTTCCCGAATATCTTCTAAAAAGACCGGGGCATTCCACTCCTCTGATAAAAACCGATGGAAATATTCCAAGCTTTTTTTATAGGTATCAACAGTTCCGTTGCTGTGCCCTTTCGTTTCCTGATATGCAAGGAAATCCCGGACCACATCCATAAAATTCATGATCTCATCCTCCTTTTCTGATAAGTTAGACCCAAAATAGATCGGCTAAACATAACTTATAATAGTTATGTTTATTAATTAAGTTGTTTATCGGTATAACCATTTTAGCTTTTGTGATTGAAGTTGTCAAAAGCTAATATATTGGTTATAATACCCTTAAAAAGCAAGGAGCGATATTTATGCCCAGCCAGAAACCATTTTTATCGTTTGTATTAGAGGAAGAACTCCTGAATAAAATTGACGACTTTCGGTTCGAGAACCGTTTTGAGTCCAGAGCTGCCGCAGTAAAACACCTGTTACAGGTTGCTCTGGAAAAAGAAGGCTACCTGGAAGATAGCTCAAATAATAACTAGCTGTTCCTTAGATATATTTATTTATGGTAGCATCTTACATTATAGAGAAAAGAGAGAGGTAGCAAATACCCCTCTCTCTCAAAACAGGGAAGCTTTCAGCTTGTCTCCATTCACCAAAGTTCTGCTAGCCATCCTCTGGCTGTTAGTACTCACTCCTACGACTTTTCTTAAACTTCACTTTTATTTTAACCTTCTCCTTAGACAGTTCTTTAACCCAGTCGTATACATTTTCTTCTATTTCCTCTTCTTTCGCCTGGGCTTTTTCCTTTAACTCCTCCACCTTCTCCTGCTCAACATCTCACCAGCTTTTAGGCAGTAACCTTTCCCAATCTCTTTAAATCTTGCCTAAAAAATCACCTAAATAAAAAAACACCCAGCTTTCCCGGATGTATGGCTTACTGTTTTCTTTCAACTATTCGGACATTTCCTAACTAGGTTTAACCAACTGATATAGTGGTGTATCCCAGGTGTTTTTGGAGTTCACTATTTTCCTGTCAGAAAGCAAGTAGCCATTTTTTTTAAGATATTCAAGAGCTCTTCTTCTTGATTCCACTCCCTTTAGCCCTATCCAGTGCTCTAAAAAACGATAACTACAAGGCATGTATTCTTGCTCAGGTTTATAAATCTTTCGCAACCGATACATCAAAATGATGCCATCATACAATCGGTAGAACGATGGAGGTAAATTACCTGGCAGATCATAATATTTAATATGGGGCACCTCTATTACATCGTATTCGTACAGAATTCGAAGCCACCACAAGTAACGTTCTCCTTCCTTCAATTCTTTAAAATAATTGTTTTTGACAGCTGCATAAACATCAGGTAAAAATAATAAATTGGTCGATTCCCTTCCGTGGAAATCGTAATATATTATTGGTTCATCCCTCATTTGCCACAAAGCTGCAGATGGCTTAGTCTCAGAATGACCTGGTATTATACATCTAAAGGCTTTTCCTATGTGCTCAACATCAGCTCCCAAATCCTGCACAAGCTTCAAGCAAAAGGAAGGATCCCGCATCTTTTGATCTGCTTCCTCCTTTACAGTATTTGTAGAACTAGAAATAGTATTTGGTACGGATAGAAAAGAATACCCCCAACCTCTATTTCTAGTTCTACTAGGAAAGGAGGGCAATACAACATCTTCAAAGTTGGCCATTGCCTCTAAAGAAGGTTCTTCAGAAAATTCATAATACCAACCTTCTTCTGGGTGCCTACTTGGGGGTGCCATTACATAGCCGCCTTCGGCTTTTACCTCCCCCCATGGATGATTTTGGCTATTGACTATCCAGTCTTCCGCGAAATAATAAAGGTGCTCTCCTCTGTAAGACTGCACCCGTAATGTTGGGGGCAAATAAATGCCTTCTTCGGGCAAACATTCGTGGTAATCAATATCTATGACAATTAATCGTGTATGACTACCGGTCGCAAGAGCAATACAGGTAGAAGGATCCCAACGTATCCATGTTTCAATATCAGCTTTCTGCGGCGGATCTTCTAAAAGAGCTCTCCAGCTGGACCTGCCGTTAACCTTAGGTAGTAATTCCATGTACGGCTTTTTCGTGCCCGGATATATCGGAATTGGGATCCACCCCAACTTAACATACCTAATGACAAGATTTATTTTGTCATCAAAATTCATAGTCATTTTTTTACAATTCCTTTCTTTAAGATTGAAGTTAATAAGTTATGAAGGTATAGCAATATTCGCCAGTACCTGTACATAAAAAATTCCGGGTAGTAACAAACCACCCGGCACTTGTTAAACCTAATAATATTCTTTTTTTACCAAAAAATTAGTTTCCCCCACCCCCCGATCTATTATTTCTTACTTCAAATACTAGCTGTGCTATAGAAACTCATAGCTTTCAAGTAGCTAAACAGGCACCGAGATACCGAATTCTACTACCTAGCAGGTTGCTGCAGCTCATCAAGCCGACGTCGCAAAACTGCCAGCGGAACTTCCAGCTTGTGGGTTATCTGCTCGGGAGTGCAAAGCTCCGCCAGCTCAATTAACCTATCTCTTGGCATGAGCAGTTCCTCAGCAAAAGTATCAGCCTCCATCTCCCGGAGCTGATTTCGGGCAAAACCGTAGCATATCATAGCCCTGCCGGAATTGTAATGCTCCAGTAGGTAGTGGCCCAGCAGATGGGCCGCTGAAAAAAGCTGCCGGCATCGCTTATGCTTGCGGTTGGTGCCCAAGAATATGGCTTCGTCCTGCACCAGAAGGTAGCCCAGGTAAGTTTCGCCCACTTCCGCGGCTTGCCACTGGATACCAAACAACTCAGCCAAAGCATTTAGGAAATTGGAGTTGGTAGCTCCCGGTAGGCGGAAATCATTGATATTACTGGCAATATATATTGGACGGGAGTTTTTATCATGGCTCAAAGTAAGTTGGCCTTCTCCTTAAGCTTGTTTTTGTCCGGATTCA